>CAIUCS010000148.1 GCA_903897715.1 uncultured Synechococcales cyanobacterium | reverse complement strand
GGTGAGGGCGCACAACTTTTGTCAGTTAACCAGGTCACCAACTATATCAACTTTCATTTATTAATTTAGAGTCCAAAACTCATTTTAGGTATATTATGATAGAAGCTTAGAAAGTTATTGTTAGTAATAGTTCTTTCATAACTAACTGTTGTTCATTTAGTTGCGGGCGTGGTTTAGTGGTAAAACCTCAGCCTTCCAAGCTGATGATGTGGGTTCGATTCCCACCGCCCGCTTTTTATCTGTGTTGGTTCTAACGATGTAACGACACTAAACTCATTATTTGTTATGAATCTCACCCGTACTGCTGCTAAACTTTTTCAACCCAATGTCAGCACTAACCACTGGTTTCAGGGTAGCTTAGCCGTCTCCCGGGTGGTAATCGATTGGGCGGCAAACCAAGTTTAATGGGCGTTGAGCCAGTGTAAGAACCCTAAAGAAAATGCTACATCAGACAACCCTCTGACAGGTACTTGTCATTCTCCAAAGTTCATCGATACCAATCCCTACGCCATTTTTTCATTTGCTCAATTTCAGCTTGCTGTGAGGTCATAATATCTAGGGCTACTCTTTTCATTTCAGAACGCGTAGACTTTTGGCGTAAATCCTTTGCCATGATTACAGCCGCTTCATGATGGGGAATCATCCCATTCAGGAATCGTAGATCAAACTCTGCATCGGCGGTGCCCAAATCAACATCCATTCTCATCCCACTGATTTGTTCTGGAGACATCGCCATCCTATGCTTCATTGGATCATTCCAAGCTATTGGTGTATCTGGCGCTTTAGGATACCAAACTTTTCTCCACTGAACCATTTGAGTAATTTCTAGGTCTTGTGCGTTGATAATTTTAGTTGCTAGCTGCCTCAATTCTGACCTTTTGGAGTGCTCTAATACAGCCCTTGCCATGATAACTGCTCCTTCATGGTGCAGAATCATCCCATCAATGAAGCCTAGATCATAATCACTACCAGCTGGACCTAAATCCATTAAACTATGATTCATTGCACCATTGTGATCCATCCTATTGGGAGTGATGGAAACGTTAGCAGGTAAGTCCACGGCAGGTCTACCAAATTCTAGGGTAGTTGCGGTTAAAGAGGAGAAAGTCAGCATTACTCCCATTGCTGCCATCATTGCATTTTCTGCAATGCTAACCATACCCAAAGGTGCGTTTAAGTTACCTCCCACGCAGGCACAGTTGAGTGCCTTTTTGTCAATGTAAACTGCCTTAAATACGGATACTATACCACTCACCCCAACCCCTAATGCCCCTATACCAGTGCCCAGTGGAGCAATGCCGGAGAGAAACCCCAACGCGATCGCCAATTCAATAAATGGATACCCTTTACCATAGGGCTTAAAGTACTTTGTGATCAAGTCATATTTCTCAAAACTCTCTGCAAAAGATTTAAGATCCATTAGCTTTAGGGAAGCCAACATGGATAGGGAAATCCCCATAAACCCTGTCATTCCCAGGGAGGTGGCTAAGGTCATCAACCCAGCGGTGGAAAACAGAGCGATGACTGGGGTGTAGGAATAGTGGTTTTTTTCGGCGTTTACCTTGAGATAGGTTGCCAAATCAGTATAGCCGCCAATCCGTTCTGTTCCAATGAAAATCTGGGGGGTAGTTGTCACCTCATACTTAGCTTTGAAAGTTGCAATTTCATCTGGCGTTCCCAGGTGAATATCCTCAAATGGAATTCCGTGTTCGTTGAGTAAATGAACAGCTCGTCGCCCCCAGGGACATTCGTGATCGGGAGTCCACATCCGATATAGTTTGACCTCGGTGATTGTTTCAGTGGAAATAGCCATACTTTGTTCCTTTAACAATTACACAATTTAAAGATCCAGATTAAATGTCCAGACTTGGACAGTTGACATACTCATTGGGCTGAAGCCGCGGTGATTCTTGACGCTTCACTCACTGACCCTACCGAGGTAGTCTTACATCGGGGTTGACCAACTTTTCGACCTTTTCGTTTTCCTTTAAGTAAGTCTAATTTAGATAACCCATTATGTCCATGGTATTTGCTAGACATGCTGAAAGCTAAGGCATTGGCAAACCACCCGCACACAACCAAACAACTGATCTAAGCTCTGTCGCTGTTGGTCAGTGGGATAGAAACGGAATTTATATCCCTCTTTCATTGAGGGTCTGAGAGTAGACGATTGTGATACTCAGCAAGCCTTAACTAATGAGAATTTTCGTAATAAGCTACTGGAAAATAGCTCTTATTGATATATTAAATTTGTATGCGGTTGCCCTGAAAACTCTGGTTAAGTAGTTGAAAATATTCTTCGCCCATCATAAAATTAAAATTATGGTTTCCTTGTCAACCTGTTAAGAACAAATTGTCTCCCCTGATAAGTAATTGTTTTAACAGGGGAGGTAAGTCTTATCTCATCCCTATGGGGAATCTCGTTGCTTTAGGGCGATAACTTGTCAATATGGTAGCTTTAAGGAGTTGTTTGTCGAATGGACTTCATCGATAAAATGCTGGAAAAGCTTAGGGAATGGGTGCGTCGTTTAACTGATGCCATACTTGGTCCTCAACCTGAACCTGAGCCTGTTACTATCCCCGTAGATGACCGTAGTCGTCGAAACCCTTAGCCTATTTCAAAAAAAACATGGTATCTTTTTGTTTACTATATTAGTTATCCATGGTCCTAATTTAAATTTATTAGGGTACCGAGAGCCAACAGTGTATGGACGAGCAACCTTAAGTGATGTGAATGCTCTGATTGAAGCGGAGGCAACTAGCCTCAATGTTTTAGTAACCCTATTTCAATCCAACCATGAAGGGGTAATTATTGATCAGATTCAACAATCCCCTACCATCCATGATGGTATCCTCATCAATCCAGGGGCTTTTACCCACACTAGTGTTGCGATTCGGGATGCCATCGCTGCTGTTTCCATTCCTGCTGTAGAGGTACATCTTAGTAATATCTATCAGAGGGAATCCTTCCGCCACCACTCGTTTATTGCTCCAGTATCCATAGGACAGATTAGTGGTTTTGGGGAAGATAGTTATCGTCTAGGTTTACGGGCGTTAGTAGGTTATTTAACAAAGAAGGCGTAATCAAGTCTGGTGCCATACTTGGATGTTCCCATCCGCACCGCTGCTTGCTAATAGTTGTCCATCTCCACTAATTGTAATGGATAAAATCAGTCCCTGACCCTTATCCAGCTTCGTTTGTAATGTTCCCGTTCGCCAATCCCACAAATGAATAGTACCATCAGTACTGGCTGAATATAGGGTTGGGGTTTTCCGATTCATCACAATAGACGTAACCGTGCCTGTATGGGCTGCCAGGGTATGCACTAAACGATAATCATGTAAATTCCATAACCGAATGGTCTTATCGTTACTTCCGCTGGCTAAAATGTGATTATCTGGGCTAAATGCGATCGCTACCACTGAGCCCGTTGCTTCCAAGCCTGGTTCAGAAAGGGTATTAAATAACTCTCCCGTACCAACATCCCACAAATGGATTAGTCCATCATCTCCACTACTTGCAAGCACCCTTCCATTTGGACTAAAGGCAACAGACCTAACTGACCCGTTATGACCCTCTAAAACATTCAGTTCCCGCCAAGAATTTAAGTCCCATAATCGCACGGTTGCATCAAAACTGCCACTAGCAAGTTTCATCCCATCCGGACTAAAAACCACCGACCGGGCTGAATCAACATGACCTGAAAACGTATGGATAATATCACCGGAACTGAGGTGCCAAAGTTTTATTGTACGGTCAAAACTGGCACTGGCAAGGGTATGTCCATCTGGACTGATGTCCAGTGAAACAACAGAAGCTGCATGTCCAGACAAAGAACGGATTAATTCTCCCGTCTTTAAGTCCCATAGTCGAATTGTTTTATCAAAACTGCCACTGGCAATGAAAGAGTTATCGGGAGCGATGGCAACCGTACTTACCCAACCACTGTGTCCAGTCAGGCTGAACCGGCAGTCCCAAGTCTTTGGAGCATTAGGGGGGGTAACCTTTGGCTTCGATTCTTGATTCTCGAGTAGCGGGGGCTGAAGAACTGGGGAGGGAGGATTGCTGAACGATGAGGATGGCAAGGGTGATGTTAGAAGGGATAATTCTTCCTTATCCCCTGGTTCCATAGCCCCTGACTTGAAAAAATTAGGTAAGCTTGGCTCCCTAGTGCCACTTTCGATGATGGCATGCTGAACCTGGGATGGGGATTCGTGGGACACCTGTTCCATGTGGCGTTCCCATCGTTGAATACGAGCAGGGGACAAAACCTGATTTAAATAACTTATGACGCGGTTTAATGTCTGCTCCAATGTTTGATAATTTTGCTGAAGTTGTGCAAGGGAAACTGATAAATTTTCAGGATCACCCCCCTCTGGATTCACAAAATCTGAACCTTTATTATCTGTCCCTTCCATACCAGACAATAGTTGATGGATTTGTCCTTCCTGTTGGGCTAATTGTTGCCGAAATCGTTGTAAATCTCCATTAATTTGACGATGAAAGCGTTGGATTTGAACCGCTCCCCCTTGTCGGGATAAATCAGGTTGCCATAGCCGGTTCCATAAACCAAACCCCAAACTTAATAACAGGGAAAGAATGAAAAAAGTCAGTTGTTGGGTTAAAATCGCTATTAACGATCCAATGATTACAAATAAAAAAGTGATAAGCTCAGCTATCACTAAAAGTTGGGGATTGATGGTCATGGGCAGGGTTCCAATCACTACACTCTATCCGAGGAAAAGGGACTTGCTTAAAAAAACCATAGCCGATTGAATAGGGTTAATCATCATTCTCAATGCCATGGTCTTCTATGGCAGAATTGGTCATTTCTGATGAAGAAGGGATGGAAGTGCTTGGAACCTCAAAATTTAATTGTGGCGCATCATTGATAGTGGATGGTCTTGTGGAAAAATCAGGTAAAATCGTTTTAACCCGGAATCCTGCTATGGTAAACCCTTCGTTGATTTCTGTTTCTGTTAGAGGGTGGGCAGACGTTAAAACTGAACCATTGTTGAATACTACCCACAAGACACTTAAGGAAACTTGAAAAAATAGGTTGGCAAGAAAGAACGTAACAATGGCGATCATAAGCCCCAAGAAATGAAGAGAGGGGGGAAGAGGATTCACCAAACTGGCAATGGGAGCAAACTGATACAACAGAAATGCCGTGATGGTCAAGAGTATGGCTGCTGCCACCGCCAAAACCCGACGGAATTCACTCCGTAAAAAAGTAAGTGTCGTTTGTTGTTGAAGGGTCAGTTGGTTTGGATGAATGGCGACCAATAAAAGACTATAAATATAAAAAGGTCGCTGCCATTGCATCCATAAAATAGGGAGGATACCGATGGTTACTATCACTAAAAACTCCAAGAAAGCAGGCAGTTGAGGATCACCCGTGGATAATGCAATAAAGGAAATTTCCAACCATAAGGGTACAGTTGCCATGCCACAGAGGTGGAGCCAAAGATAGGGATCAGATTTGAAGGTTTGGGGGGTATCCATTTGCTTCACTGTTCTTTGTTAATTTGAAATAAGTAGGGTTCGTGTCTAGGTATGCCGTTAGAATAAGGTGCTAGAAAAATACAGTACCCTGAATTTTAGACTTTTCTGTGACAGGGCTACTATTGAGGCAAAATCTTGCCTCAATACCCGAATAAACAATATCCATCCCCAGAGAAACGTCGGCGTGACCATACCCAACCTATTCTACTCGGATATGGGTATGGGGCAGTTATTGACATCTTCTTCGACTGAAGGATAAGGATTCCCAATCCAACTCCCGATGGGCAAGGGGATCATTGCCAACTACCTCGGTTGAAGCCTTACACTGGGCTCACACATCCATTAAAATTGGCTCGCCCACCTGCTAGTATAATTTTATTATTTTATACCCTAAAGGGCAGAGCTTGGAACCCATTACTTTTTGGTCATTAAAGATTTACAATCTATATCTCAGGATGTTTTAGTTTCCCTAGCACTGAACTGTCCATCATAAACTTACTACATTTGGAGGATATAACTTTGTCCATCGAAACCCTCTCTAAGCCTGCCACTGTTCGTAAGCTTGCCCCCAACTATCGGGTTCTTCTCCATAATGATGACTTTAATTCCATGGAGTACGTTGTCCAGGTTCTAATGCAAACCGTATCAGGACTAACTCAACCCCAAGCAGTTAGTATAATGATGGAAGCACATACTAATGGTGTTGCTCTGGTCATTACCTGTACTCAAGAACATGCTGAGTTTTACTGCGAAACCCTAAACAACCATGGTTTAACCAGTACAATTGAGCCAGATGAGTAAACGAATATTGTCTGGAATGTTAATTTATCATCAACAACGTTCTGGTTCAAACATTTGCTTCATTGTTTCAGCCAACTTAGTTGCCTAGAGGGTTCTTTAATCATTGAACGGGGTGATTTTCAACTTTGCTGCTCCCTCATCTATTTAGATTATCCTCATCCAATTGATCTGGGGAAATATAGTCAGTTTCAAATAAATAAATTAAATCATTAACATCAGGACGCCCCCGATTACTGCCAGTCACTCCCTTTGCAATTACTAATCCACAACTGCCTCCTGTCTTTTGGCAGCGTTCATTCCACTTGATGCGAGCATTTTGATGGTTTGTATCAATTCTGGAAAACCGTCCAATGAGGTGAAAATGTCCATCTTCAGTAATAAATATACCGAACTCAGGAAGGTCTGGGGATGGCTCATCAGGACAATAAAAACTAATTGCAGAAATCCCCCCTGCACTATGAATGTCTTGAATGAGTTGTTTGGCTTTCGGTAATGAAGTTTGGATTAAAAAAGCTGGGAGTCCATCACAGTTGTCTGGTAAGGTAGGTTCTAAAGTGGTTCTTCCCATTTTGTTACACAAATCATTAACCAAGTCCCACGGTAGCATACCTAAACTGAATAATGAGTTTAAAGGAATAATTTCACCAAAAATAATTTCAGTCTCCAGGGGAGAATCACTGTCGTCGTCAGGAATTAATTCTGCGAGTTCCTTTGTTAGTTCAGGCAGTGTAGAGATAATAACTGGGAGTGTGGACTGTTTTTTGTGAGAGCGGGTGGTCTTTTGGTTCCTATCTGCCACTTTTCGGTTATTCAGGTTTTTAGCAAGGTTCAGAGGACTTTTAGTTGGTTCCAACGTTTTTTCTGGATCGGGCAAGTTATAGCGGGATGTAATGGGTGGGAATACCCCTTGATTGAAGGTCTTTTGGTTTTGACGAATGAATCGGCATAGGGCTTGTAGGGCAACTAAAACTACAGATGCATCCTCCTGATACAACACTTGAGACAGACCCTCCAACGGATGAATGGAACCGTAGCAAGGGGTGTACTGGGAGTAGTCTTCAAGTTCATTCCCGTCATCAGCATGCTCACTTTCAAACATCAAGAAATAACAGTCCTGTAGAAGAAAAGCTTCCTGCATATTGTCATGGGAATCATCGGCGAAAATCCGTTTACGAAATGTCCCTAATGATTCTTTAGTCCGGTAAAGTAAAATCCCCCTCTCAATTCCTAACATGCCTAATATGGAAATATATAACGTCTGTATTCCCCACTGATTGATTTCAATTCCTAATATTTGATGTTCTTCTATACTATGCCATGGTGCAACTTTCCAAACTTCAGCCGCCACTTCTTCTAAAGCCGTGGCATAATGAGGGGGAATGGCAGGAGTTTGATTGTGTAAAAAAGATTGAAATTCATGCAACAGACCGTCAATCATGGGTAAGGTAGTCTCATATTCCACTTTTATATTTAGGTCTTGCAGTACCCCTCTCAGAAAAAATTGCGCCTCTCGACTCCGAACTACTATTTTCTGAGGGCGAGATGGTTTTGCAAATCCACTGGGGTTTTCCATTGCTTTAATTAGGGTTCTTACCATGGATTCCAGTCCAGAGGCAGTAGATACGGAATCGATGGATCGAATTAAGCCATCACTTCCATCAACCCATAGGATGCATTCTTCGTCATTAGAATGATGAACCAGTAAACTTTCTGCTATTTTGTTGCCAATTGGTAAGCGATCGCCCTCCCAAACGTTCGCAGTTTGTGGTAATTTTTGTAACCGATGACAGGTAGCTTGATTGAGGAGGGTCATACAATAAATCTAATCCATGAAAATACACATCGAATTTTGAATGCAAGCCAGTTCAAAATTAGTCGATATACATGAGTATATGATTGTATTCATCATAAACATAATTCATTATGAATAAGGGATAAAACCCCATTATTATAAACGGGGAAACCCATTTGATCACCACTGGAGGATAGAGCTCTGACTACTCGTGTAATTCTGGTTCGTCATGGACTCAGTAGTTATAACGCTGAGGGTAAAATCCAGGGACGAAGCAATGCTTCAACATTAACTGAAATTGGGCGTGCTGCTGCTGAACAAGTGGCTCTTGCTTTGCAACAGGTTCCCATAAACGCAATTTACAGTAGCCCATTACAACGGGCTTTCATCACTGCCACTATCATTCAAGAAAAACTCAATGCCCTTCCTGAAAGAGATGCACCGCCCCTACCACCAGTCATTGCTCATGAACAATTACTAGAGATCGACTTACCACTATGGGAGGGGTTATCTCGCCAAGCTGTTGAATCATCCTACGGAGAGCTTTATCAAACCTGGCATTCTTCCCCAGAGAGGCTGGAAATGACCCATGGGGACAAAAATGAGCCATTTTTTCCAGTTTTAAGTTTACGGCAGCAAGCGGTAGAATTTTGGATTGATCTATTGGGTCGTCACCCCCATCAAACCGTATTAGTCGTCGCCCATAATGGAATAAACCGATGTCTTTTGAGCACCGCCATTGGAATTAGCCCCCAACGGTATCACACTATTCTCCAGTCCAATTGTTGTATCAACATTCTCAATTTCCCCAATGGTTGGGAGTTTGGTGCACAGTTAGAATCCATGAATCTCACTGGTCACCTTGGTCACCCCCTACCCCAATCTAAATCTCATCAGCGTGTCCGATTATTGTTAGTACGCCATGGCGAAACCGATTGGAATCGAGATCAGCGGTTCCAGGGACAGATTGATGTGCCACTCAACTCCAATGGTCGCCTACAGGCTCAGAAAGCTGCCGAGTTGCTTCAGCCTGTCCCCATCGACTTTGCTGTCACCAGTCCTTTACTGCGTCCCAAGGAAACTGCAGAAATTATTCTCAAACCCCATCCCCATGTCCCTTTATCTTACTTGGAGGGGTTACGGGAGATTAGTCATGGACAATGGGAAGGAAGACTCGAGTCAGAAATTCAAGACTTGTTTCCCCAATCCCTCCAAGCATGGAAATCCGCCCCTGCCACCGTGCAAATGCCAGAGGGTGAAAATCTGCACCAAGTATGGGAACGGGCTGTAGCCGCTTGGACGGAAGTGGTAACATCCGCTCCATCAGGTAGTACGGGACTGGTGGTTGCCCATGATGCCACCAATAAGGTGATTTTGTGTTCCTTGCTGGGATTGCCCATGGATAGTTTTTGGTCGATTAAACAGGGAAATGGTGCGGTAACGGTCGTTGACTATTTAGATGGAGCGTCTGGTTTACCAAGTTTGCAAGCCATGAATATTACCAGTCATCTTGGAGGGGTATTAGACCGTACTGCCGCTGGGGCATTATAGTGATCCCAAGTCGATTAAACTCTCCACGTTGTTGAAGTCTATTGAAAGATGGGTTACATTGGAAATGGAGGTATATTTCATGGACAACGAATTGAGTCAGATAACGGATGGCAAGTTCAATCTTGCTTCTGTTACTTCTTCAGTCGATACTTGCATGACTTCAGACGCGACTGACTTGGACTTTGAATTAACCCGGTGCAACCACCCGGCAGCATCGGATCAAGTGAGTATTGAAACACTCCAACTACAGGGGCGAGAGCGTCGTATCTCTGCTACCATTCAAATCCCTTCTCCCATGTCAGCGGTTTGGTCAGTGATCACCCAGTACGAAGCCCTACCCCAGTTTATTCCCAATTTGGTTTTAAGTCGTCAATTATCTGGACAAAATGGAAAGATTCTGATTGAACAAGTGGGGCAACAAACGGTATTTAACGTCAATTTTTCAGCTAGGGTGGTATTGGCGATGGAGGAAGATTTTCCCAATGCTATCCGGTTTCAGATGGTGGAAGGAGATTTTAAGAGTTTTACCGGTGCATGGCTGTTAGCCTCCACTGAGGCAGGTGCAGGCACTGCGTTGACCTACACCGTTGATATTTTACCTAAACTAACAACTCCGATTAGATTGATAGAATGTCGGCTTAGAATGGACTTACCTGTGAACCTTTTAGCCATTCGTCAACAGGTGGCTTTACAATCAGTTGCGGTTTGAAGATAGTTTTTCACAACTGAATACCTTTTCCATCAACTATTCACAAATGGGGTGCAAACCTAAACGTTCCCCTCATTGTCTCTCCACAGGGGAACCAGAGACCGTGAAGAAACTCCTCCAAAGCTGTTGAGAAAGGATGGGGCAAGTTCAAGAACAGTCTGATATGAGAAATGTTAAATATAATACATTTTCAGTTCAATTATGACTACAGTCAGAGTACCTTCTATGTCTATTCCATCTTTAGCTGTTTCCATTCAAAATCTAAGAAAAAGCTATGGCAATGTCACCGCTCTTAAAGATGTATCCTTGCATATCCAGCCAGGGGAAATTTTTGGGTTGCTTGGACCGAATGGAGCAGGGAAAACAACAACCATTCGTTGTCTATGCACCCTAACGATCCCTGATGGTGGACACATTGAAGTGTCTGGCGTTTCCGTATTAAATTTTCCCCGGATGGCTCGACAATTATTGGGGTATGTCGCCCAAGAAGTTGCGTTGGATAAAGTATTAACTGGTCATGAATTACTGCAATTACAAGCTTCCCTCTACCATTTATCGGGGGCGATCGCAGCCGAGAGGATCCATAAATCCATCCAATTGCTAGGCTTGGAGGATTGGATTCATCGTCGGATTGGCACCTATTCCGGAGGATTACGCAAACGACTGGATCTGGCGGCGGGATTGTTACATCAACCTGTAGTGTTAGTGTTAGATGAACCAACTGTTGGTTTAGACATTGAAAGTCGGTTGACGGTATGGAATTTTCTGCGTCAATTACGGGATGAAGGGATGACGGTACTACTCACCAGTCATTACCTGGAGGAGGTGGATGCCTTAGCAAACCGGGTGGCAATTATCGATCAGGGGACAGTAATTGCCACCGGTACTCCCAGTGAACTGAAGAACCGGGTAGGGGGAGATCGCATTACCCTTCGTTTACGGGAATTTGCAACTCTTGACGAAGCAAATCAAGCCCAAACAATTCTCCGGTCCTTCGATTGGGTTCAAGATGTGATCATTAATGCTGCCCAAGGAAACTCCCTAAATTTAGTCGTTACTAGCCAACCGGATACCCTTACCCAAATTCAACACATACTGGGACAGTCTGCATTGCCTATCTTTAGTATTACCCAATCCCGCCCTAGTTTAGATGACGTATACCTTGCTGCCACTGGACGAACCCTCATGGACGCAGAATTAGCAATGGCTGGCAGTCGCGATCCAAAGGCTGAACGAAAACAAAATATGCGGTAACAATGGGTAAACCGCGGTTAACGATACAATGAAAGAAAGAAAACATTGATTCTGGGTTTCATCCCTATGAGTTCAAACCCCCAAGAGCCAATTGATCAAAACGAAGTTATATCCCGGTTAGTATGTCCTCGGTGTGGTTCAATTAAAACGAACAAAAATGGTTATAACTACCTGAAGAATGGTCAGATTCGCCTTCGATATTACTGTCAGCATTGCGGTAGAACCTTTAGAGTCCGTGACCATTTGTCCGATGACTAAGACCTATAATATAATACTCCTAGGCTTTCAGACAGTTTGATACGATAATCTCGCTGCAATCGATTGAATCAATGGGAGTTTTGATGGATACAAACGTGGTTCTCGACTTCCTGCAGGAGTGGGAACCGTTTATGGAAATTGGCTTTTATTGATATATTAAATTTTGTGTGCGGTCATCCTAATATAGAGTGGATTTTGTTGAGATGAGGTACGACTAGGAGGGTCACACATCATTTCAAAACAAGGCTTACATTGTCTACAGGGGCTCTGATTATAGTGAATTCTTCTACATCAGAGTTTAGTAATCTTCTTTTTTTTTGATGTTTCATTCAAGTACCACTCAACCCAAACGACTAATCCACCATTCATAACTAATGTCAGGAAAGAACCAAAAACTTTAAACTGGTAAAGAGTGATAGCAGACAGTACGGTGAGCCCTCCGTAAACAAGGGATACCTGACTGTGGGACCAGCCTGCTTGATGATGTAGCCGCTGGTAGACATGGGTACGGTGAGCTTTCAATACATTTTCGTGGTTGATTTGTCGCCTAATCAGCGTATAGATAGCATCCCCCACAAGAGGTAATAGTATGAATAGACTTGTCAGACCGTTGTGGATGGGATCAGGTTGCTTTAGCACCGCGATCGCCATGACACACCCTAATGTGGTACTCCCGCAGTCTCCCATAAAAATTTTAGCGGGGGTCCAGTTCCAGCACAAGAATCCCAAAATACTGGCGACTGCAAAACCTAAAATTGGTTGGTCAGACCATATCGCAAAAAAAGTTAATTGAATGGCTGTAACCAAACCCACCAAACCATCCATGCCATCCATAAAATTATAAAAATTAATGAGGGCGGTGATACCAATAACCGTCATCCCCACCCCTAGGAATGCACTTGCTGGTGTGCCAAGTGGCTCCAGCCATGGTTGAGGGAATACTCCACATTGAATAACAATGAGACTGGCACTCAATAATTGCACCAGGTAGCGTACTAGGGCAGGTACTTCAAGGAAGTCATCCATTAAGCCAATGGCAACTAAAGGAACCAGAGAAAGCCATAAAGTACTAGGGAAAGGAACAAGAACAGTAGAATTAAAAAATGATACAATCCCCAACGTCAAGACAAAGGATAGGATGAAACCCAACCCACCATGGCGGGGGGTGGGAAGACTGTGGGAGCTGCGTTCATTGGGTAAATCTAGGAAATGATGCTGCCAGAACTGTCTTAGAAAACCCACTAATCCATAACTCACGGAAAAGCTAACTAGTGAGATTCCCAAATTGAACATATGGGGGAATAGGGTGGAAAACACGGGTACTAGTGGACAGTCAATAGTGGATTATATATTGCTCCATGATTGGAGAGGGAAACGTTCAATTTCTGCAAGGGTACTATGATGGGGCATATTACCCAATCAACTGACGATTCAATGGTCAAACACTCCATTGTATTGTAATAAGTCCAATGAAACCAAGGTGGGTAAACATTGAAAACACTCTTGAGCCAACTGCCAGCGTCCCTCTCGCTTTAACATCATGGATAGGTGATCCCGTACCCTAGCCAAGTAACGTACATCATTGGCAGCATAACGAAGTTGATGCTCAGTAAGGTTTGTGGTACTTCCCCAGTCAGAACTTTGTGATGTTTTATCTAATTCGACTTGGATTAATTCTTGAACTAACGCTTTTAATCCATGTTGAGACGAATAGGTGCGAGCAAGTCGACTTGCAATTTTGGTACAAAAAATTGGATTAACCCTGATGCCTAAATGGTATCGCAAAGTTGCCATATCAAACCGGGCAAAATGAGCGATTTTTTCTATCTGGATATTTTCCAGCAGTAGCTGGAGGTGGGGGGCACTTGTTTGTCCCTGTTGAATGGGAATCACCGTCACCCGCCCTTTGGGATCACACAACTGTACCAGGCAGAGCCGGTCTCTCCCGGGGATAAGACCCATGGTTTCAGTATCAACTGCAATCATGGATTCTTGTAAATACAACGTTAAACGATCATCTGTTAAATCGTTTTTACAGATTTGAAACTGTTCTTCGGCAGAGGACTGGGAATTATCCATGGAAGGACTTGGGTTCATATGGGTAGCTGAGAGACCATCAAGAGGGTAAACCGACCAATTCTCCACAACCAGCAATAACCTTTCCGATTTCAAATGCCAGAATCCCATGATTCTGGAACCATTTCACCGCTTGTAATTGTTGATTGGCAGGAACGATGATGACAAATCCTACTCCCATATTAAAGGTATGATACATTTCCACCTTTGATATTGTACCAGTATCCTCTATCCATTGAAAAATAGGTGGTACCGACCAACGGGCGGGATCAATGACAATTGACTGATGAACTCCCAGGCATCGGGGTAAATTTTCGGGTAACCCACCCCCGGTAATGTGAGCCATCCCGTGAATTTCTAATCCTCTCCCCAGAGCAGCCAGGACAGGTTGAACATAAATCTGTGTTGGGGTTAGTAACACTTCCCCAAGGGATGCCCCCCCCAAACTGTCAGGATGGTGTTCATTCAAAATGACGGATAAGGGAACCGATTGTTCAGGAAAAATGCAATCTGCCAATACCTTACGAACTAAGCTGAAACCATTGCTATGAACACCACTACTGGCAAGGGCGATCGCCACATCATCCACTAAAACCCGGCTACCATCCAGCAATTGGCTTCGTTCAACCATGCCAACACAGAAGCCAGCCATGTCATATTCATTGGAGTGATAAAACCCAGGCATTTCTGCTGTTTCTCCCCCCAGCAGTGCACACCCTGCCAGGCGACAACCCTGGGCGATTCCGGACACCACCTGAGTTAGTTGTGACGGAGTTAATTTACCAGTGGCTAAATAATCTAAGAAAAATAAGGGTTCGGCGCCGGATGTCAAAACATCATTGACACACATTGCCACCAAGTCGATTCCCACAGTGTGATGACAATCCATTGCAAAGGCTAATTTTAATTTCGTACCCACTCCATCTGTACCAGACACCAATACTGGTTCTTGATAACCGGTTGGTAACCCAAAACAACCACTAAAGCCGCCTAATCGTCCCATCACTTCCGGTCGAAAGGTGGATTCAACCATTTGCCGAATCCCATCAACAAATGACCGTCCTAATTTCACATCTACCCCCGCTTGTTGGTAGTCCATTCCTTGCTTCTCCTTAAGAAATTCATTGAGGGTAACCATCTACACTCTCGCACCAGAAAAAGGATTCAAGCTTGATCCCCGGCAGCACCTGAACTGTTCCGATTGAAGAGGGCACTGGGATATGGATCTGAAGTCAACTTTTCCATAAATCTTTCCATGGATGTTGATTGATCAATTCCCTTAGACATGAGAACCAGAACAATTCCCTTAAATCACTTTATCTTTTATGCCCATCAACACCGAAAAAAAACACCCAAGAATTGTAAAGTTTTGATGAGGTTATGAAAAAATATTTCTTCACAACAGGGTGCCGAAACCCTTATTTTCATTATCTTTTTTTAACAAGTCTTATGACAAGATTTCTAGTTTCACATTAAGATCGTTGCCAGGCAATGATCCCAATCTCAGAAAATCTGTGATATAGTGGTTTAGTCCCAAAATGAAAGACTAATCGGAATAGTTGGAGTGTGGGACTGGATGAGGTTCTTTTAAGGTTTTAGTTTTGTTGACTGCCTTATTTAGGTTTCTTTCGCCAGTTTCATTCACACCAATTCTTGCTTTTTATGAAGCAATGTCATTTCTTTGAATTCCGAACTGCCCTTTACGATGGATCTTATGACTCGAAAAACGTTAACCAGCTTCACGGCTATTGTTCTGACTACTGCGTTTGGGGTTTCCTCCAGTACTCGCGCCGAACAACCTGTGAGCAATCGTCTAGTTCTGACTAATGTGATTCACTCAACGGGAATTGATCCTACTTCTGTCAAGAGTAGTTCCTTTGGTGATCCCTCAAACCAAGTAACTGACGATATCCAATTCCTTCAACCCCAATCTCCATTCGACCGAAAATCAACTAAAGTCTCTGGTCAGGACGAATTTGTTATTGCCAATGTCCAAAAAATAGG
Source organism: uncultured Synechococcales cyanobacterium (assembly GCA_903897715.1). Classification (GTDB taxonomy): domain Bacteria; phylum Cyanobacteriota; class Cyanobacteriia; order CAIUCS01; family CAIUCS01; genus CAIUCS01. The sequence continues at coordinate 32,668 of CAIUCS010000148.1, read as the reverse complement.
GAAAACCCGATCCCAAACTTCCTCTTTGGGGGAACCAACAACCATTGCCAGGGTTTATGCCCATCAGAGTCATGGTCGTACAGCGGTAACCCTTTACTTACGCAATCTTCCCATTGTCACCTTTCTAGGAGACCGGGTACTTCCTCCTACTCCGCTGTCTTCTACTTCAAAAACTCAACCTGGGGTTTCTTCAACGGCAGTGAAATCCTCCAATGTTGCCAATGAGCAACCCTACTTGAACCTAAATAACCGCTATTCCAACTCTGATTCCCAAGGTACGGGAATTAGCAACCTGAATTCTTCTAGTATCCAGCAGTCATCTGACCGCAAAGTTGCCTCCAGCCGTGAAAATTCCACCCATCCTCTGTGGCAGGCTTCTGAACTTGCCGCTAAACTGAATCAGTTCAGTCGCGACCAGATTGATGCTAACAAAATTACTGTAAAGTGGAACAATGCTCAGAATAGGTATGTGATCCAATTTAATAATGATCCACTCATTCCTTTTACTTCTGAAGTCATTGTGCCCAATTCCACTCGTAACCGAGAAGTTGATGTTTTGCAAGCCACTAATCGATTACGACGGTTACTAGGGGATGCCCCTCCCTTAACTGGGGTTGAGGGACGGCAGTCCCCAGAGGTTCAGGAGTACGCTTTGGGTCCAGTCCGTTTCCGATTCAATGGAATGGCTTCATGGTATGGACCTGGATTCCATGGCAACTTCACCGCTAACGGAGAAGTTTACAACCAAAATCAAATGACTGCAGCCCATCGCCATCTTCCCTTTGGCACCAGAGTACGCGTCACCAACTTAGATAATGGTCGTTCCGTCATTGTGCGCATTAATGACCGCGGACCATTTGTTGGGAACCGTGTGATTGATTTATCAGCGGGGGCAGCTCGGTTTATTGGTTTGATTGCCAGTGGCATTGCTCCCGTCCGTTTGGAAGTTTTAGGTCAATAGTCCTAGGCTTTGTGAGATATCCAGGTGGCAGTGTTGCTGTTCCCAGTATCTTAGAATTGAAAACCGAGAGGGAATGGTGATCCCCTGAGTTACCATTCCCTTTCGGTTTTAAGGTATTTCCTAGTCAATGATGGTATGTAATAACTGTTCAAAGCAATACCTTAAGAAAATGACTTTTGCCCCAGTTGATACAGTAAATTTTATATAGGTTCATAGGACATTATTGAGGAATGAGACTCCGTGCGTTTGTTTAAGACCATCCCTGCGTTGACATGTTATCTGGAGTTGTATCGGTCGGGCAACCAAGATTTGATTGATCCCGTTACTAATCCAACATCAGTTCCTATGGATGGGGGAGTTGGGCTGGTGCCCACTATGGGGGCACTACACCAAGGACATTTGAGTTTGATTCGTCAGGCTCGTCGGGATAATCGGGTTGTAGTGGTGAGTATTTTTGTGAATCCATTGCAATTTTCAGTCAATGAAGACCGAGACCGATATCCTCATCCCATGGAGGGCGATCGCCAACTTTGTCAACAAGCGGGGGTGGATATTATTTTTGCCCCAAGTCCGGAAGAATTAGGAATTCAGGATGCCCCATCTGAGTTATGTGACATCACCATGGTAATTCCACCCCAAGAGTTAACCCGTGGGTTATGTGGGCGCAGCCGTCCTAACCATTTTCCAGGGGTAGCTACCATTGTCACCAAATTGTTCCAGATCATCCAACCCGATCGAGCTTACTTTGGTCGAAAGGATGCTCAACAACTGGCAATCATTCAAAGACTGGTAATGGATTTGAACTTGCCAGTGGAGGTTATTCCCTGTCCTACCATACGAGAAGTTGACGGGTTAGCACTGAGTTCCCGGAATCAATATCTCAGCGCAACGGAACGTCCTATGGCAAGTGCTTTGTACCAAAGCCTCAACGCTGCTGAGGAATTGTTTAAGAAAGGTGAACGGAGCACCCAGGTGTTGGTTAACCAGGTCAAAAGTCAATTAGAGGAAAAACCTTTCATTCAATTAGAATACGTGGAATTGGTTGATCCCGACCAATTAAAACCTATAAAGACCATTCAAAACCGTGGACTACTGGCGATCGCTGCCCATCTTGGTTCAACTCGATTAATTGACAATCTCCTATTACAAACCCGTCAACCCATCATTGCCATTGATGGACCTGCGGGAGCTGGGAAATCCACCGTTACCCGAAGGGTTGCCAAGGCACTGAACTTGCTTCATCTCGATACTGGAGCCATGTATCGAGCTGTAACATGGTGGGTTATGCAGTCCCAGGTGGAGATGACCGACCAACCCACCATAGCCGAATTAATTCATCACTGTGAAATTGAATTTCACCCTCCCCTCAATCAACTAGAGGGGGAAGGGGAAATGAGGATAGGGATCAATGGGCACGATGTCACCCAAGCCATCCGTAGTAGGGAAGTAACAGCCAACGTTTCAACGATTGCATCCCAGCCCGCTGTTCGAAAAGCCTTGGTTAAACAACAGCAGCGCTTTGGAGAACAGGGGGGATTAGTAGCTGAGGGTAGGGATATGGGAACCCATGTCTTTCCAGATGCAGAATTAAAAATCTTCCTCACCGCATCCGTTGCCGAACGTGCTCGTCGGCGTCACGCTGACCTACTGTCCCGAGGTCAACCTATCCAGCATTTATCAGAATTGGAACATTCCATTGCTGAACGGGATCGGCAAGATAGTACCCGTCGTGTTTCCCCCCTCAGATTAGCTGCAGGTGGAATTGAATTCATCACGGATGATTACACAATTGACCAGGTGGTGGAAAAAATTGTTAACCTGTACAGACAATTGTAATTAATGTTAATGAATTTCAACTCAACGCTGAAAATAGATTTAATTCCCATCCCTAACCTACCCCTTCCTACCCCCATGCGTGAATCCGTGCAGCCGATGCGTATACCCAGAGTCCCCCTTTGGCGGCGCACTGCTGCTTGGGCATTAGACTTTTTGGGGGCATGGATTTTCACCTCCTTTGCTACCGGTACATTCCAGGCAATTTTATTTGTTCTGTTTTGGTTATTTTCCAGAGTGTTAGTTGTGACCCGAACCCAAGGTCAAAGTTTGGGACGTTGGGCTTTTGACATGCGGGTGATTAGTACACGCATGAATCGAACCCCTGGATTGATAGAATTAACAAAACGGGAATCTGTTTTAGGATTAGAATCCATGCTTGTGATGCTGGCACTAACCACCATCAATCCCACCAACGGTGGGGGGATTTTACTTTTACTTCCCATTGCGTTCGATTTTGGATTTGCCCTTTCCGACCCTCAAGAGTTACCCACTCTCCATGATCGGTGGGCAGCCACCGTAGTTGTGGCTAGTCGTCGGGGTTATTCCCTCGACTTGAAAATTAAGCGGTTACTTGCTCTAGGGAGCCGTCGTATGAGATAATTAGTATTTGTGCGAAATATTGCATTTTGCGTTGATTTAGAAATTTACTATGGCTAACAACTATGGCTAAGGGAAAAGATGTTCGTCTTGTGATTACACTTGAATGTACCGAGTGTCGCACCAATCCGGATAAACGCTCTGCGGGTGTATCCCGTTACACAACGACCAAAAATCGTCGTAATACCACAGGTCGGTTAGAATTAAAAAAATTCTGTCCCCACTGTAATAAACACACTGTTCATAAAGAAATTAAATGAATCCGAGTTCTGAGCCCAAGTCGGTGAAATAGCGTTTTACTCAAACGTTATTCCTCATCTTTCTTCTCTATCGCGGTTAATGTGTCCTTTTTTTCATTACTCCTTCTTTCCCATGACCTACTTTCGTCGTCGAGTTTCTCCCATTAAACCCACTGATCCCATTGATTATAAAGACATTGACTTGCTACGAAAATTTATTACCGAACGAGGTAAAATTCTTCCCCGACGCATCACTGGGCTAACTGCAAAACAACAGCGAGACCTCACAATTGCCATCAAACGAGCCCGCATCCTGGCGTTATTGCCATTTATTAATCAGGAGGGTTAGAAGACTGGCTGATGGATGGAATGCCAATGACGGGCGATATCAATCCGACGACAAAGCCATACTTGGTCATGGCTTTGAATGTAGTCGAGGAATCGCCCTAGAGCGGCGGCTCGTCCTGGACGACCTACCAGTCGACAATGGAGACCAATACTCATCATTCGAGGAGCAGTTTTACCTTCAGTGTATAAAAGGTCAAATCCATCCCGTAAATAGGCGAAAAACTGGTCGCCACTATTAAATCCCTGGGCTGTCGCAAAGCGCATATCATTATTGTCAAGGGTATAGGGAATAACCAGATGGGGTTTTCGGCGACCTGAAGAATGATGCCAAACCCAGTAGGGCAGATCATCAGCATAACTGTCCGCATCATAGAGAAACCCCCCTTCTTCCATTACTAATTGCCGAGTATTCACACTGGTACGCCCGGTATACCATCCTAAGGGGCGACTGCCAGTTACTTGGGTATGAATGGCGATCGCCTTCATCAAGTGTTCCCGTTCTACTTCTATGGGGATGTATCGATAGTCGATCCAACGATAGCCATGGCTGGCAATTTCCCAGTCTGCAGCCACCATAGCTGCCACCGCCTGCGGATTACGACCAAGAGCCATGGCAACACCATAGACTGTGACCGGAATGTGTCGTTCCGTAAATAAGCGATGGAGTCGCCAGAAACCAGCTCGGCTTCCATACTCATACATGGATTCCATATTCATGTGACGGGTACCCGGAAATGGATCCGCACCAACAATATCAGATAAAAATGTCTCAGAACTGCTATCTCCATGTAAGACACAGGTCTCACCACCCTCTTCATAGTTAATGACAAACTGCACCGCAATTCGCGATTGGCTGGGCCATTGGGGATGGGGTGGGTGGGATCCGTAACCGGTTAAATCTCTGGGATAAAGGTCGGTAGTCATGGTTCAGTGAAAGGATGTGAAGTCAGTGGTGGAAAAACTAGGGAAATCCCCATCAGTAGTAGGTTTTAAAAGTGATCATCCCCGATGATATCCAGAAGTCTGAACCGGGCAATTTGAGCAATTTCAACAATTGCCTGGTTCAATTCAGATTCCACTGAGTTATGTCTCCGTAATTCAAACGCTTCTAAAATACTATGAATGGTATGATTCCCCACGGCAATAATAAAGGGGAAACCAAACCGTTCCCGGTAAGCTTGGTTTAGAGATTGAAAGCGGGTATATATTTCCGGTGGCAGGCAATCTAAGCCTAACTTGGCTTGTTCCCTAACCGAGGCAGGTGCCATTTTGACCCGATCGCCTAAACTAGGATGGGCACAGATTAATGCCAATTTTTCCCCATTACTCATTGCTAAAAGGATGGAAACCATGACTTCATGCAAATGATCCAAACTATCAAACGGCAACTTTTCCCATGCCCGATGGGCAATGGAGGGGGTGTTTTCAAAAATCGCCCCTAAGGTGGTAGTAAATGTGCATTGATCCATCTGATTGAGTTCAGACAGGGGATAGGTAGACATCATGGTGGTTCCGGTTAACTTCCCCGATAGGTACTATAAGCCCATGGGGATACTAATAAGGGAATATGATAGGATCCATTGGGTTCGGTAATACCAAAACGGATAGGGATACGATTTAGAAATGGCATCGTATCAACTGGATAAAAATCCCTCCAATAGGGTCCAACTTCAAAAATCAACTCATATTCCCCTGCCTTAAAGTCTCTATCTGTTAATAAAACAGCCCGTCCATCCGAGTTGGTGCAGATGCTTTTCAATAAAGTAGTCAAACGAGTGGGTGAATCAATGAACCAGACTTCAATGGGGATCGCCGATGCGGGTTGACCTCTGGTTGTATCTAACACATGGGTGGTGAGCTTGCCTGACATAGTCCTAACACATGAAGCATAACAACTGGATTAGACCCAGTTTAATGAGATCCTTCCCATTATTGTGTAGCAAGTTGCACAGAATTAAATCATTCCCTTTGATAAAAAATTACTAAAGACTCTAAAAATTTCATGTACAACCTTAAAGTCGTCATTATTGGTGCTGGCATTGGTGGTTTAGTTGCTGGAATCGCCTTACAAAAGTCGGGATATACAGTTGAAATTTATGACAAAGTCAATGAGTTACGTCCTGCCGGTGCAGGGATTTCCCTTTGGTCTAATGGGGTAAAGGTGCTCAACTGGCTGGGATTGGGGGATGAAATGGCATCAATTGGTGGTTCCATGAACCGGATGGAGTACCTTGATCCCCAGGGAAAACGGCTCAATCATATCGATCTACAACCTTTGGTGGAGCGCGTTGGACAACGTCCCTACCCAGTTGCCCGCACTGACCTCCAACGGATTCTACTCAAGGGATTTGGGGAGGATGACGTACGGCTTGGATTCAAGTGGGTCGGGGTGGAACAGGATGATGTAAAAGTTACCGCCATCTTTGAAAATGGACATCAGACCACTGGTGACCTACTCATTGCGGCGGATGGTATTCATTCTGGCTTACGTTCCTATGTGGCAGGTACAGAAATTACTCCACGCTATGCTGATTATGTCAACTGGAATGGTCTAGTTCCAGCCTCTACAGACATTGCTCCCCATGATGTATGGCAGATTTATGTTGGGGAGGGGAAACGGGCATCAATGATGCCGGTGGGTGATCACCGTTTTTATTATTTTTTTGGTGTTCCCATGGCACAGGGGACACGGGTGGATCCAAAGGATCGCCAAAATGAGTTAGCTCATTATTTTACGGGTTGGGCTACTCCGGTACAACATTTAATCAACCACCTAAATCCACTGGAAATTAACCGTTTAGATATTTGTGACCTAGATCCCTTCACTCCCATTGTTCGAGGTCGGGTGGTATTATTGGGTGACGCAGCCCACGCATCTACCCCTACCTTAGGTCAGGGGGGATGTCAAGCAATGGAAGATGCTGAAATTCTCTGTCGTTTCCTGGTCACGACCAATTTGGGGGTCAGTGATGCCCTTCACCGTTATGAACGCGATCGCCTGGAACGCACCCACTCCCTGGTTTTAAGAGCACGTAAACGGGCTGATGTGATCTATGCCAAAGACCCCCAAGTTACACAGCAGTGGTATGAACACCTGAGTCTAGAAAGTGAAGAGGATGTGGTGGATGCTTTAGCTAAGGTGATTCTATCCGGTCCATTCAAGTAGATATAGCCTTAGTCTCAGAAGATGAGGGTAAAGATTTACAGTCATTTCCAGCAATGGAAAATAGTTTGGTTCAATCAGTTGTTATCAAGGGATCGTCCCCTATGTTAGTCACAAAACAGCCCATATTCCGTAGATTTTGGTATCCGGTTGTACCCATGTCCCAACTAACCACAACCCTTTGTTCATTTACCTTGTTAGGTGAACGCATGGTTCTATGGCTCGATAGTTGGGGTAAACCAGTTGCTGCCCAGGATCGATGCTGTCATCGATCTGCTCAACTTTCCTTAGGACGGGTAGTCCATGGTACCATTGCCTGTCCTTACCATGGCTGGCAGTTTGATGGCACGGGTGCCTGTATCCATGTACCCCAATTACAAAAAGGAACTATACCAGGGACATCCCGCATTTGTGTCTATGAATGTAGGGAGCGGTATGGTTATGCCTGGGTTTGTTTAGAAGAACCAATTGCCGACATACCCAATATTACAGAAGCACTGTCCTCGGATTTTCGGTTGATTCATGAGTTTTATGAAACATGGAATTGTGCCGGATTACGGGTTATGGAAAATGAACTGGATCTGGCTCATCCCACATTTGTTCATCCCTCAACCTTTGGAAGTGCCGATCATCCTACCCCGGATCGGTTAGAGATAACTGAAACCCCAGAAGGCTTACAGGCTCGCGGTATTTTAGGTGTGGTCAACCCTGAATTACAACAGCAAAACTTAAAAATGAATTCTGCCCAAACCTATCGCACCCTAGATATGGTTTGGTTCATGCCGTTTACTGTCAAACTACGCATCGGATACCCCAATGGTCTTGTCCATATTATCGTTAACACAATGACCCCTATTAGCGACGGTACATCCCAAATGGTACAGTTTTGTTTACGCAATGATTCTGAATCTGAAACTCCAAGTAGGGATGTGATCGCATTTGATCGTGCTGTTACCCTAGAAGATAAACGTATTCTAGAAACTACTGACTACGATGTACCCTTAATTTCCAGTCGGGAGCAGCATATATTTACTGATAAGCCGGGTTTACTCATGCGAAAGAAAATTGCTGCTCTCTTAAAGGAGTATGGAGAAACAGAACAAACTGCTGCTTGAGGTCATTCTATCCACAGCAAGTGACGGCATCCCACAAATACTAATTTCCGTTCATCTAACTATGGCAGAGTAAAGACATCCCCGTGGTCTACGATGGGTTGTTTGGATTTAACATAGTTCATGGACTATATCACTGTGGGCAATAGACCCTGTCAACCCAATTCATTAGGAGTTCTTAGACACAGATCAGAGCCATGGGGTGCAATTATGAATCAGATGACGAGAAAAATAGCTTGTAAACAATATAAATTAATCCAGCAAACACTGCCACACTAACGACCAAGGCAATGAAATCTACTGCGGTCCGGAGTAGTGCCAACATTAGTATCACCCCTAGCCCTCCAGCAATCCATTTGGCAACGGGTGGCAGGCGCGCAAACCATCCGGTAATCCATTCGTTCGACTTGCCCTGTTCGGTTAAAGGTTGGGAATTGGTAGGGTCTAAACCAAGTTGATTGATTTTGGCTTCAAAATCTTTTAACTTACTTGCCCAATCTTGTTTTTCAGGTATAGCCATGGGTATTGACTCACTTCAATATAGGCTTAGGAGGGAAATTTAGTGTATTATAACCCGACTTGAGGTGAACCGTACTAATTATGGATTCACCTTCCCCCAACGGAATGGTATAAAGCTGAATGACCAACCCCCTACGTTCTTTTTATCCACAAATTCATGAGTAATTTCTCCTTGTGTCGTCGTATTGTTGTCATTGGAGGCGGGGCGGCGGGATGTTTTGCCGCCATCGCTTGTGCTGAATCCAACCCCCAAATCCAGGTAATCATCTTAGAAGGCAGTTCCCAACTCTTATCCAAGGTGCGAATTTCTGGAGGTGGACGGTGTAATGTAACCCATGCTTGTGATGAACCAGCGCTGTTGGTGGAGAATTATCCCCGGGGTGGTCAGGCATTGCGGGGAGCCTTTAGCCGCTTTCAGGTCAAAGATGTGGTTCAGTGGTTCCAACGCCATGGGGTGAGACTAAAAACTGAATTGGATGGACGCATGTTTCCTGAAACGGATAATTCGGAAACCATTGTTGATTGTTTGCTACAAACTGCCCAACGGTATGGGGTGGAATTACGAACCAAGGCGATGGTGACCCATGTTCAACCGCTGAATATCAATCCCACCTTAAACCAAACCGGGGGATTTGAAGTAAGTTTAAGGAATGGAGAACAGGTTTACTGCGATCGCTTATTACTAGCCACTGGCGGCAGTCCTACTGGTCATCATTTAGCAAAACAAATCGGTCATCAAATTATTCCCATTGTCCCTTCATTATTTACATTTAATCTTTCCGACCCTCGATTACAAGGCTTAGGGGGTGTGGCTATTAATCCGGTACAACTCACCCTCCATATTCGGAGTCAAACCTGGGTGCAAACCGGTGCTTTACTGATTACCCACTGGGGCATCAGTGGTCCCGCTGTCCTTAGGCTGTCGGCATGGGCTGCCAGAGAACTGTATGCATGCAACTATCAGGCAACTTTGCATCTGAATTGGCTGCCTCAAATCTCTCCAGAACAGGTAAAACAACGATTGGAGGAATGCAAACAAAAATCAGGGAAACGAACCATTACCTCCCACTGTCCTTTTCCCCTTCCCCGACGGGTGTGGCAGTCCCTCATCATTCATCTCACCAACCGACTCACCCTAGATCCACAGATCCAGTGGGCACAGATTTCTAAACCATTCCTCCATTACCTAGTAACAGAACTAACCTGTGGCGAGTATCAAGTCCATGGGAAAGGAGCATTTAAGGAAGAGTTTGTCACCTGTGGTGGCATTGACTTAAAAGAAGTGGATTTTAAGACCATGACCAGTCGTTTATGTCCAGGACTTTTTTTTGCTGGGGAAATTTTAGACATTGATGGCATAACCGGTGGGTTTAATTTTCAAAGTGCCTGGACAACTGGATGGATGGCTGGAAAGGGAATGGGGCAGTTCTAGCGACAATCGAAACCCTCCATCCTGATGACGGTTCTCACGACTTGGCGAGTAATTGTATTTTGTTTACATTACTTTACATGGTTCTTAATTTGTTATTGAGAATTAATGAAAATTTGATTCTAGTTATGACTTTATGGGCACTCGCTCCTTTGAGTAGTTTGTCAGCAGTGCCAGTTCTTCATTCAATGGTTGGCACCGTTGCCATCCCCCTGTTTGGAGTCCTGCCATCGGGGCGTAATCTAAGTCCATGATTACAGTTTCATTCACCATTCATGGACAGGAATGGTCTTGAAGTCTGACGGCAGTTCAATTTCTTAATGTTATGTATTTTCATTTTTCTAGTTCATGTAAGGGGTTTAGTCATGGTTCCAACTACTTCATTTCAACCAACCCATTTATTAGTTTCTCGCACCAAACAGGTTCCAGTAGAGTTAATTGGTGGGACTAAGGGATTTCAAGTTCTATCTGAACAAGAATGGTTGCACAATCGTTCCGCTGCCTTTGTATTCCATCCCAAACTGGGCTTTTCCTGTCACGGTGTACCCGTGGTAGGATATAGTTTACAACCCATTACCGCAGATTTTGTCACCCCTATCTCAGTTCTTCAGCACGCTGTGGTTTAATTTGTGTGGTCTATTTTAGGAATGTCCAGACCCAGTTAAATCATCAATGAATTACGTCTTTAGGCTTGTGTACTTAGTTTGATGGATCATGACGGGTATGAACCTACTCTTTGTACATTCATCCAACACAGCCAATGCCACCCTGAACCTTAATCGGTTTTCATTGGGCAGGGCATGAATTAGGTGACAACAAATGGGGTGGCTTGGTTGCCGTCCATTGAGTGATGGGGGCTAGAGCTTTCCAACCCAAAAATTGACCCACTGGTTCAGCCCGTTGAATGGCAATTCGGGTTAGGCTACCTCCCCACTGATGATGCCATTGGTAAAGTAAAGACTCCCCTTCAACCGTCACGGCATTGGCAACTAGGCGACCGCCATAGCGCAAAAACTGCCAACAAGTTGTTAACAACTCTGGTGTAGTCAGTCCTCCCCCAATAAAAATAGCATCGGGTTCTGGCAGGTTTTGAAGAGCTTGGGGGGCATCCCCCACCACGATGGTGAGATGGGGAACACCAAGGGTGACGGCATTATCCGTAATATACTGGCAACGGATGGGATGATGGTCAATGGCGATCGCCCTACATCCCCGCCCGCTCCGCATCCATTCAATGGCGATGGAGCCACACCCAGCCCCCACGTCCCATAATAACTGTCCAGGGGTTGGCGCAAGGGCAGATAGGGTGATGGCGCGAACCTCTTTTTTAGTTAATTGTCCATCATGTTGATAGGCTGAATCTGGCAATCCAGGGATATGGGGAGAATGGGAGGTGGAGAAAGGATCCGTGGGTAATACGGTTAGGGCAATCGTGTTGAGATCGGCAAGGTCAGTGAGGGTCCAGGAGGAAGCTACACCCGTAGTAACCCGTTCGTTAGGTCCACCCATCCGCTCCAGTACCGTAATTTGGCTATTCCCATACCCTTGACGGGTCAGATATTGAGCCACCTTACCTGGGGTGGTTTTATCCCCACTCAGGATAAGGATTTTTGCCTTCAGATACAGTAGGGCATTGAGGAGGGCTAGATCCCGACCGCAAAGACTAAGGGTTTCAACTTCAGTCACTGACCAGCCAAGACGGGCACAGGCTAGGCTAAAGGCAGAGGGAGCAGGAATAATCCTCATTTCCGTAAATGGAATATGCTGGATGAGGGTAACTCCAATTCCATAACACATGGGATCACCGCTAGCCAACACACAAACCGATTCTCCCCGATGTTGGATTATCTGATGGATGACATCGGAAATGGGGGAAGTCCAGGTTAGTTTCTTCCGTTTATCCTCTGTCGGTAACAACCCAAGATGACGTTTTCCACCCACAATAATCCTAGATTGGTGCAGGAGGGTTCTTCCCACGGGTGTGATTCCATTTAACCCATCTTCTCCCACCCCCACCACTGATAACCACGTTTCCATAGCAACCCTTGTTAAAATAAAGATTCTAAGAATTTAGTTTGACCCACGAACCATGGTACAGTACAAACACTTGATATTGGGAAAGTCCGGTGAAATCCCGGTACTGTGCCGCAACTGTAAGGTGATTTTAAGGAATGAATTGAGGGTTTAGGCTGAAATACAGGGATTCAACCTATTTGATATTCAAAAACTAAAATCGAACGAGTCAGAATACCAGCTTCAAGTGTAACTTCTGATCACTGTTATTATCCATTCTCTGCGTTGCACAGAGGGGTCTATTATGAACTGGTTATCTACACCAACTGTTTGTCCGGGATTATTTTATGGCACACCATGCCAAGATGGATTTTTAATGCGTATCCGAACCCCCGGCGGCATCTTAACTGATCAACAGGGAGAGGCGATCGCCTCCCTAGCCGAAGAATGGAACGGCGAAACCATCCAAGTGACCAACCGGGCAAATTTACAACTCCGATCCATTCAGCCTTTACTCCCCCCTTCGGCATTAGTATCTCTCCAAAAGCTAGGATTAGCTGCCCACAATCCCCAGGTGGATCATCTACGTAATATAATGGCAAGCCCCACTGCTGGCATTGATCCACAAGAATTAATTGATACCCGTCCATTGGTTGATGCAGTCCATACTTACATCCAAAGCAGCCCACAACTTGCCCAATTACCCCCTAAGTTGAGTATTGGTATTGATGGTGGAGGACGTGTGGGAATTGGCACGGCTTCGGAAATACCCTGGGAGCATCGGTATAATGAAATTCAATTATCAGCCGTATTAGTAAAACAAGGAATCAATTCAGCCCAACCCAACCCAAGTCTAGAAAACGTTTACCTGCATCTGTCCTTGGGAGGAGATCATCAGTTATGGGATACACAAGTACTGATTCATCCTCAGGAATGCATCCCTGTTATCACAGCATTGTTAAAAGTCTATGGCGATTACCTACATCAGTTTCCACATTCCCAGAAAAAACCCCGAATGAAGCATCTATTACAAGATTGGGGTTTACAGGACTATCTTCAGCGGGTCAATGATTCATTGTCATTTCCCCTTCCCATCGGATGCCACACTCCAACTTCCCTGGGAATCTCCCCATATGCCTATTTGGGAGTGCATCCTCAACTGCAAGCCGGTCTATCTTATATTGGAATACACTTAAGCTTAGGACAATTAACGGTGAAACACCTCAGGGGCTTAGTAGAATTATGTCGGAATTTTGGCAACGGCGAACTGCGCCTAACCCCGTGGCAAACTATTGTATTGCCCCACATTCCTAATTCACAGGTGCCTGAAGTGGTGGAGTACATTTCTTCACTGGGGCTGTTCGTTCCTAACCATCAAGATGGGTTTAAAGCCCAAGTCGTTGCCTGTGGGGGCAAACCTGGATGTACGGCGGCGGCAACCCAAACCCAATCCCATGGACTTACCCTTGCCGCATGTCTTCACCAACGCCTGAAGTTGGAATTACCAGTTAACATTCACCTAACCGGATGTACAAAAACATGTGCTCAACCTAGTCCGGCAGAAATCATGCTCTTGGGCACGGAAGTCGAACATTTAGGTAAAACGGTAGAAGGGTATCATATTCTGATTAATTCACACCTACCCGATACTGTTGAAATAACGAGGATGGAGGGCTATCTTGGTCTAATCCCCGCATTTGAGCTACCTAATCAAATAGCAAGTTTACTAACCACCTATCAACGCCATCGAACAACAGCGGAGGAAACCTTTGGAGCATTTGCCCTTCGATTTGGGAAGTGGAAGGATGGTGGTTGATATCCCCTCCCCCACAGGAAGCGATGGGTGTCATCCCAACTCCATTCTGTCTTGGTAACTATTAGTGGATAGGGATGGATAGTTAGCACCTTGATGATTTACCCTTTCGTTCGTTCTTTTTTATTTCCAATCCATGCTTGATTACATCCGCAACGGTGAAGCGATTTATCGCCAATCATTTTCCATCATTCGTGCCGAGGCAGATTTAACCCATTTACCCGATGATTTAGCACAGGTCGCAGTGCGGTTGATCCATGCTTGCGGCATGATAGAGATTATCCCCAGTCTTGAAGCTTCTCCAGGAGCGGTACACACTGGTCGTCATGCTTTGAATGGGGGTGCTCCAATTCTATGCGATTCCCAAATGGTGGCTAATGGCATTACCCGTAAACGTCTGCCGGTAGACAATAAAGTGATTTGTACCCTCCAGAATCCAGAGGTTGTGGAGGTAGCCCAACGCATTGATAATACCCGGTCTGCCGCCGCAGTTGACCTGTGGAACCCCTACTTAGCTGGGGCAGTGGTTGCCATTGGTAATGCCCCAACAGCACTCTACCGTCTATTGGAATTATTAGACGAGGGAGCTCCCCAACCTGCTTTGATTTTAGGCTTTCCCGTTGGTTTTGTCGGGGCTGCAGAGTCGAAAGCAGAATTAGCGGCTAATAGTCGTGGGGTTCCCTTCATCACGTTACATGGACGACGGGGCGGGAGTGCTATTGCTGCTGCTGCGGTGAATGCTTTAGCCAAGGAGAATGAATTATGAATGGTGGTATGGATCAGGAACAACCCAACAATGAAGCTACATTCTTCACAAATCTACTATCTCCAACCACTATCTCCCCTGGCAAGTTATATGGCATTGGAGTGGGACCAGGAGACCCAGAACTACTTACCCTAAAGGCATACCGAATTTTAACCACTGTGCCTGTCATTGCCTATCCCAGTTTAGAAAATGGAAAGGTTTTAGCAAGGGCGATTGTCGCAGACTTCATTGGTTCACAACAGGTTGAAATTGCCATGCCCCTTCCTTTTAGTGTGGAACGTTCCTCCCAGCCTTTCTATGATATTGCTGCCCAGAAAATTGCTGCATATCTCTCTAATGGGCAAGATGTAGCGGTACTATGCGAAGGAGAGCCAATGCTATATGGTACATTTATGTATCTATTTCAACGGCTGGCATCCCGGTTTCCTGCTGAAATTGTGCCGGGTATATCTTCCACCATGGCAAGTGCAGCCATGCTAGGAGTACCGATTACATTTAGGAATGATGTTCTATCTATCATGCCTGCAACCTTAGACGGTAAGACCTTGCGGGATCGCCTTGCTGTTGCTGATGCTGCCGTCATTATTAAGTTGGGCAGACACTTTGTCAAGGTACGCACCATTCTGAATGAACTTGGGCTCCTCCATCGAGCCCTCTATATTGAACGTGCTACCCAACCCAATCAACGTATAGTCCCAATCACTGAATTAGATCCGGTTGAGGTTCCCTATTGGTCACTGATTCTAATTCCCAGCCAAACTCAACCCCAATAAATGGAACGAGAGCCCAATTTTACAGCCCTCATCTCCTAACCCCTTCTGGGTTGACTTTGGTGAATATTAAAGTCAGGTGGGATCGTCTAGTCACACCCTAGGGAACTTAAAGGGATAACTTTTCCCTTTATCTGGCGATCGCGCCATACCGTATTGAGGGAACGGGATTGGAGTGAACTGGACGTAACCTGCCACTGAACAGAGGGATCAAATAAAATAAATTCAGATGGAAAACCTGCTTTGACTTGGGGAGGGAGCTGGTGCAAACATCGAGCCGGAGCTGTACTTAAGGCATACCATAGCGTTAGAGCTGACCAAATTCCCCTTTCTACTAAACTTTCCCATAAAAGGGGTAGAGCCAATTCTAATCCAATTGCCCCTGGTGGAGCAGATGCAAACCCAATAGTCTTCTCTTCATAGGTATAGGGGCGATGGTCTATGGCAACTGCCTGAATCACACCTTCATTAACCCCAGTTTGGAGAGCCCTTTGATCATTGGAATTACCCAGTGGTGGGTCTAACCGTAGATTAGGGTCATAGGGCATTAAAGTATGCAAATGGGGGAGGGAGCCAGCAGGATTCATAGGTGAGCCTGCAATGACGGTTTCATTGAACAGCAAATGGAGCCAACTGGTACTTGCGGTAATGGGTAAACCTTGTTTTTGTGCTTGTTCAATCAAAAAAACACCCCGTGCGGTGGAAATACGCATCAAATGAATTGGGGTAGCCATGGCTGCCACACATTCAATGAGGGTGGATATGGCTACAGTTTCAGCAATAGTTGGGTTGGGAACTAATCCAAGACGCGTCGATAATGCCCCTTCCCTCAATACTCCACCACCAGTCAGTCTGGGATCGCAGGGAACGAATGCAATGGGTAAATTCAATGGTTGCACATAGTCAAGGATACGGGGTAAGAGAAAACCATTGGCAAGCGGTTGACCATCGGTGAAACCCACAACCCCGGCGGTGGCTAATTCTGATAATTCCCCCAGTTGCTCTCCCTGGGCTGAACGGGTTAAGGCACCCCAGATGGATAGGCTTGGCTTAGGATAACCATCTAAATCAGGGGGGAGGTTCCTATGAATCCCATTTAAGTAACGAACCACACTGGGTGAATCAATGACAGGGTTCGTTGTGGGTAATAATGCAATCCGAGTAAACCCCCCTGATGCCGCGGCGCGGCAAAGGGAATCCAGGGTTTCCCGTTCTTCAAACCCTGGTTCTCCCGAGTGGCTATATAAATCGACCAACCCTGGTCCGAGTATTAACCCCGAACCATTTATAATTGTTGTGGAATCAGGATAGGTATGGATGTGGGGGGCAATTGCGCCAATGGTTCCATCAATGAGTAGAACATCATTCATCTGATCCCCATTGGACAGGGGATCTATCACACGGATTTGACGCAACAGTTGGGCAGACATGAATCAGGAAAAATGATGATATGAACACACTTTGGTGGTCAAATCATACTATTAATTGACTACGCTTACTTGACTAGGCTTGGACAACTGTTGCCACTCCCCTGCGGAAAAGGGGTTCTTGTTTAGCATGTTTGGTGCTCAATCCGATTTAATAGGGAACTGTCCTATCCAACAACTGTCCAACTAATGCTGGACTGTGATCAATATTCAACAATCACTATAAAATGAAACGTATAGGTTTATGTGGTTCTTAATGCTCAGGAGAAACACCCAATGGGATGCCAGAGGTTAATGAAAAGACCACCCTGTCCACTGGTTCATTTATACAGAGATCGCCTCACCCCCCATGACTGTTAAACCCAATTTTCTTGATTCTCTTAATCCTTCCCAACGGCAAGCAGTAGAACATTTTTGTGGTCCTTTACTAGTGGTAGCTGGAGCGGGCTCTGGTAAGACCCGTGCCTTATCCTATAGGATTGTTAATTTAGTTTTAACCCATCAAGTAGAACCAGAGAACATTTTAGCCGTGACGTTTACCAACAAAGCGGCTCGGGAAATGAAGGACCGCATTGAGACATTATTTGCCCATCAACAAACCCAGGTTGATAGGGATCACCCTTTTGATAAACTTAGGGCAGATGAAAAAACACAAATTCAGTCCCACGTTTACCATCGCTATACTAAACACTTATGGATTGGTACCTTTCATGCCCTTTGCAGTCGTATCCTGCGGTATGATATCGAAAAATTTGAACCCAATGGTAAACGCTGGAGTAAAAACTTTACCATTTTTGATGAATCAGATGCTCAAAGTTTAATTAAAGAAATTGTGACCACCCGATTGAACCTAGACGAGAAGAAATTTGAGCCTCGTTCAGTGCGGTATGCGATCAGTAATGCTAAAAATCGTGGTCAAACCCCAGCGGACTTAGAACAATCCCAACCTAACTTACGTGGACGCACCATTGCTAATGTTTATCAAACCTATCAGGAAAGTTTACTGGCAAACAATGCCTTGGATTTTGATGACTTAATTTGGGTTCCAGTTCAGTTATTTCGCCAAAACCCTAATATTTTGAATTATTGGCATGAACGCTTCCACCATATTTTAGTCGACGAGTATCAAGATACTAATCAGACCCAATACGAACTAATCCGACTATTATCAACCAATAACTCCCTTCCCCATTCATCTCAGCAGTGGCGAGAGCGTTCAGTATTTGTAGTTGGGGATGCAGACCAGTCCATTTATTCTTTCCGGGCGGCTGACTTCACCATTTTAATGGGGTTTCAACAAGATTTCGGAGATGGGTTACCTGACAAGGATACCCGTACTATGGTGAAACTAGAAGAAAACTACCGATCCACTGCAACTATTCTTCACGTCGCCAATGGACTAATTGACCACAATACTCAACGGATTGATAAAATTCTACGTCCGACCCGGTCCCAGGGAGAACTAGTTCATTTATATCGTGCTACTGATGAATTGGCAGAGGCAGAGTTTGTCGTACAACAAATCCGCCGATTAACCTTAAATAATCCGGAATTAAACTGGGGTAGCTGTGCCATTTTATATCGTACAAATGCCCAATCCCGAGCGTTGGAAGAATCCCTGTTACGATGGGATGTGCATTACAATATTGTGGGGGGGTTACGGTTTTATGACCGCAAAGAAATTAAGGATGTGTTAGCTTACTTACGATTAATTGGTAATCCCCGCGATACATTGAGTTTACTGCGAGTTATCAACACTCCCCGTCGCGGAATTGGTAAAACAACATTGGATCGCATCACTACCGCTGCCCAACAGATGGATCTATCAGTGTGGGAGCTACTTCAGGATCAGCCATCGTTGGAAACTTTATGTGGACGGAATACTAAGTCCTTACTTGGCTTTGTGCATCTGATTCAACGCTGGCAGACGAAAGTGGAGGATGTAGCTGCTTCAGCCATTGTTCAGGGAATATTGGAAGAGTCTGGTTATGTTGCAGATTTAAAAAGCCAGGGAACCGAGGAAGCAGAAGACCGACTGAACAACGTACAAGAACTATATAATGCGGTATTGCAGTTCGAGGAGGAAGCCGAAGACCCAACCCTGCTTGCCTTTCTTAGCCGTGCTTCCCTTGCCTCTGATTTAGATAACCTTGCTGGTGACCAGGCTAAAGTCTCCCTGATGACCTTACATGCTTCCAAAGGCTTGGAATTTCCAATTGTTTTTTTAGTGGGCTTGGAACAAGGCTTATTTCCTAGCTTTCGTTCCATGGCTGACCCAGCGGCTTTAGAGGAAGAACGACGACTGTGTTATGTGGGTATTACCCGAGCTCAGGAACGCTTATTTATCACCCATGCCCAGGAACGACGGTTGTATGGGAACCGGGAAATGTCAATTCCTTCTATGTTTCTGACGGAATTACCTAAAGATTATTTATTGGGGGAAGGAGTCAAAAAACCAAACAACAATCAGGGTAAAAAAACTCATTTCTCCGTTTCACAACCATCCCCTGCTTCAGCCCAAGTGCCCGATGGGAGGGCTTCACCTCAGCCCCTATCACCCCCCAAAAACCAGTCAGATTCCAAAGGCGATCGCTGGACAGTAGGGGATCGGGTTGTCCATCCCAATTGGGGCATTGGTCAGGTTACCCATGTGTTTGGAACTGGGGATAAGCTGAATTTAGCCATTAAATTTCCAAGTATTGGACAAAAGGTGGTTGACCCTAAAACAACGATGGTAAAAAAAGTGGAGTCTTAGCTTGCCCGATGGAAACTTTTCCACTTTTGTCAACTCGTCCCATTCCGCTTGAATAAATAACGTAATGGGATATTCGGTAACAAAGACTACCATTTGTGTATAATTAAATTATAAATATCGCCAATTAACAAATTTTGGGTATCTGTTACTATGAATCTACATCATTCACACTCTCGGCAACAGGTTCGTCAAGTCCACATTGAAAATCTCCGTAAGAACTTTGAGCGGAGATTGGCTACTGCCCGAACCAATGGGGATGAATCCCTGATTCGGCAATTGGAGGCTGAAGCCCAATACATGGGTTGGCATCACTCTTAAGGATTTTGGAGAGAGTCAGTGGATACAAAACGTATCCACTAAGTTCCTAAGTAGAACGTTAAGGGGATTGGATAGCATTGAGTTGTTGAATAACTTGAAGGTAACTTTCCCTATTTCCCTGACTAGAAAATAACTTGGCTGCCTGGGTGAGATCGGCAATTGCACCGGGGCGATCGCCCCCATTAAGACGGACAATGCCCCGACTACTATAAGCGTAGGGGTCAGTGGGGCTGATTTCTATGGCTCTATCCCAATCAATTAATGCACCTTGCAAATCCCCCAATTGTTGTCGTGCCAAGCCCCTATTGTTATAAGCATGGGTATGGTGGGGATTCATTTGGATAGATTGATTATAGTCAGCGATGGCCATTGAATATTTTTTCAACCGCAGATACACATTACCTCGATTGTAGTAAATTGGTCCTGGATTAGAGCTTAATTCTATTGCCTGCGTCAGGTCACGAACCGCACTGAAGCCCTCACCCAAAGCCAAGTATGCGTTTCCCCGTCCACTATAAGAAAGGGCATTGGTGGGGTCAATACGGATTGCTTGGGTGAAAACAGCGATCGCCTTTTCATAGTCACCGGATTTGTAATATTCCAACCCCCGCTGGATGTAAACTTCATCACTCTTGGGGGCTAAACGCATAAACGCTGAAACGTCGGCGATCGCCCCATTATAGGCTTCAGAAAAATTTTGTTCACCCTCTTGATTGATGGCAGCTTGGTTTGACACGGATTTTAAGGTCAGAGAATGGGAAAAATCTTCCATTCGATTTTCCAGATTAACTGGGGACAAATGAATTGGCTGGGGTGTAAAACAGTTGACCCCATGGGAGTGGCAACGAGTTTGGGGAATTGTTACAGCAAGGGGGACGGGTTGGGGGGGGACAGTTGTACTTCCGAATAAGGTAAATACCCCAATGGAGGTGAGAGTGGTTGGAATTTGACTGATCATCATGGAAAACAATAACACTACTTAGATTTCAACTGTTAAAACTCCGACGAATACTAGACTGGCATCTTTACTAGATCTTTCGCATTACTGTCGGACGGAAGTGATGATGTCAATCGTCAGTCCCTTCAGTTTGAAACAAGTTGTTTAGCTTCTAATCCGTAGATTGTGTTGTAAAACTTAAAGGTCACATGGTCTCAAAAAACCACAGTGAGACGGAAATAGATAGTTCAGTTCACTGCGAGAGTTATGAATCGTTAAATCATTTGTTCCAAAGACAGGTGCAAATCAGTAGTCAGACTAGTTACTGCTCCCCGGCGATTGGATTGATAAGCCTCCCAACGTTGGGAGACTCCAATCGGATTCCCCACAGTAATTTGAGCTGTTTGTTTTCCTAAATGGGGCAGTTTAGTATTCTGGTGTCCTTTCATTCGATTCATGGTTGCCCAAACTAATAAAGTTGTTTCTGCAAAACGGTTAAATGAGGGGTTTTCCCGGATATAGTTTCCGGTTACTGCAACAAAACTTTCCACCAGACGCATATGCCACATACGGAAACTAGCTTCCTCAGCGATACGATCGGCCAGCGATCGCTCTATGGAACATAGTTTATCCACGTCAGCAATATCTTCTCGATAAATCCAATCCCAACCCGCCTGCTCTAAGCGACGGCAACGGTCCGTTAAACTACCCTTGGGTTGAATATTAAAATAGTTTTCCGCCACATTTAAGGCAACATCTAAAATAGCTGGCAGTCGCTCAGACAATTCATTATTTTCATGAGTTGATAACTGTTGATGATAAAAACGTTGGTAAAAGGTTTCCATTAGACCCAGTAATCGATGAGCTACTCCAATGAGTCGGGGGTATAGGGTGGTTGCATTTGCTGGCAAGGATGAATCCACATTTAAATTTGTAATGCCGCAGTCCCTCTCCATCTCCGTCAATAGGGTGGCGATTGCAGACCAATTATCCTTGTGATAGTGATATTTAATTCCTAAAGGCAAAATCCAAACTTGTTCATTACGGTTCGCTTTATGCAAATCTTCTACGCACCAAAACCCCATCAATGCAATGCCCGGTTCCAAGGGGCTAATAATTTCATTATGACCATTGGTACAACCCTCTGGGGAGGCGGCAATGGGAAACTGTCCATTAACAAGCAATTCACGGGCAGTCTTTAACCCTAGTCGGTCTAATTTACCCCGATGTAAAGGAACACCACCTAGTCGGGAAAACAACCAGCCAATCGTAGCTCCAGCCCATAAGGGAATCCCTCGGTCATAGATAAAGTGAGAATGAATGGGAGTACGGAGTTTGATCTGTTGTTGCTTTGCCATTTGAGGAACCAAGTACCACATCAATTCAGCAATGGTAAAGGGGTCATGGGTACTAGGATGTCGAAAGGCAATCAAGAACCGAATTTTATTATGTTGAAATTGATCATAAAAGTTAACCAACGTGTCTAAATTGACCCCTTGAAGATTGGCAATGGGGGTTTGGAATTTTCGCCAAGCTGGCAAACAAGCTTTCACAACGCGATAAACCCATCGATTAAATTTTGGGGCAATAAATTCTAAGGGTGTTTGAACGTGATCAATAGTTGCCATCATGTCATCCTGTTGAATTACGGATAGTGAAGTGGTTAGAGTACAATAATGTTATGCATACCGCCATCCTAAAAAATCCGATGCTGCATGGCTCAGCCTTCTCCTAAACCAACGACCCCAATCGGATAAAGGGAAAGCATCACGATTGGGTGCATCCCTCTCCCAAACAGGAGAGGGACTTTGAATCCGGTTCCTCTTCTCTTTTTTGGGAGAAGGGGTTAGGGGATGAGGGCAAACGTATAAAATTGGATACTCTCTCACAATTGACGTTATTTCTTCAGTAAACAGGGTTAATCTGTTAACTTATGCATCAAAAGTTGATTGGTTAACTTAGGATCAGCTCTTCCCCCAGTTTGTTTCATCACCTGACCGACGAAAAAGCCCAGTAATTTAGTCTTACCTTGTCGATATTGTTCCAATTCCTGAGGATTGGCTGTCAAAACCTTGTCAATAGCTGCCATCAACAGACCCGTATCAGAAATTTGTGTCAATCCTTTTTGGTCAATTAAGGACTGGGGAGACCCCCCATGAACTAGTAATTCTGGAAGAATCTCTTTCGCAATCTTTGAACTAATGGTATTTGCCTCAATCAAATGGATTAACTCTGCCAAATCAGAGGGGTTGATACTGAGTTGTGAGATGGATTGTTTTGTTGTTTTCAAGTGGGCAGTAATATCACCCATGATCCAATTCGCTGATTGCTTCGGGTTAGCACCGGCAGCAATGACCGATTCAAAATATTCTGCCATGGGGCGATCCTCCGTTAAGACCCTTGCATCATAGGCAGATAAACCGAAGCTAGATACATAGCGATGCCGTTTCTGTGCCGGAAGCTCTGGTAAATCCCCTTGCCAATTTTTCAGTTGTCCAGAGGAGAGTTCAATGGGAGTAAGGTCGGGTTCAGGGAAATAACGATAATCACTGGAACCTTCCTTGCGCCTCATGCTCATGGTGCATTGATTACTTTCATCCCATAGTCGAGTTTCTTGGATAACTGGAATATTCGTTTCAATGGACTGGATCTGTCGCTCAATTTCGTAGTCTATGGCTCGTTGAATGGCACTAAACGAGTTCATATTTTTAATTTCGACTTTGGTGCCAAACTTTTGCTGCCCAATGGGTCTGACGGAAATATTCACATCACACCGTAATGACCCCTCTTGCATATTACCATCGCCCACTCCTAGGTAGCGGATAATCCGTTGTAGTTCCTGAGCATATTCCGCTGCTTCCTTGCCAGAGCGGATATCAGGTTCTGAGACAATTTCAATTAATGGCACTCCGGTGCGGTTGTAGTCTACCAGGGAGTAGCTAGAGCCAGCAAGGCGATCGCTTCCTGCATGAACTAATTTACCCGCATCTTCTTCCATATGGAGTCGTGTAATCCCAACACGCTTTTGCACCGGGTTAAGACCACTTTCATCAACTAATTCAATTTCCAGCCAGCCGTTTTCGGCAATAGGCAAGTCATATTGGGAAATTTGATAATTTTTCGGCAAGTCAGGATAAAAGTATTGTTTACGATCAAATTTACTAAATAGTGAAATGTGACAATTGAGTGCTAATCCCGCTTTGACTGCATATTCTAGTACTGTTTGATTTAGCACTGGCAAAACTCCTGGCATTCCCATACAAACGGGACAAATGTTAGTATTTGGGGGAGTCCCAAAGGCTGTTGAACATCCACAGAATATTTTGGTGTGGGTACTCAATTGACAATGGGTTTCCAGTCCAATGATGGCTTCATACTGGATTTTAGTTGGAGTGGCAATGTTCATAGGGATGTAAATAAAGAGTTGCCCAAAGGTGCTTCAAACCCCATTATATTCACTTATCCTAGTCATGTACAATGAAACGGAAAAACGTGCTTCATACCCTAAGTCTCTGGGGGATTAATCCTGAAATACAATAATCATTCGTTTAAGTTGAAGATTTTAGTTAATATGTAAGGGAACCCCAGCAACATCCACCAACTATGGCAAACGGGCACTCAGAATCCAATCCAACTCGACCGCATCCGGAACCCATCCGCATTGGGGTTATCGGAGTGGGTAGCATGGGGCAGCACCACACCAGGGTACTCAGCCTACTGAAGGATGTACAATTGGTGGGTATTTCGGATGTTAACGTTGAACGGGGTCTGAATACAGCAGGCAAACATCGGGTTCGTTTCTTTGAAGATTATCATCTTTTGTTGGAATATGTAGATGCTGTGTGCATTGCGGTTCCTACCCGCTTGCACCATAGTGTGGGGATGACCTGTCTGGATGCGGGGGTTCATGCCCTAATTGAAAAACCCATTGCTGCCAATATTACTGAGGCTGAATCTTTGGTTAATAAGGCAGCCAAGGAAGACTTGATTTTGCAAGTTGGACATATCGAACGATTTAATCCAGCCTTCCAAGAATTACATAAGGTATTGAAAACTGAGGAACTTTTGGCATTAGAAGCCCATCGCATGAGTCCTTATTCTGATCGAGCCAACGATGTATCAGTGGTCTTGGATTTAATGATTCATGATATAGACCTATTGCTAGAACTAGCTAACTCACCCGTAATCCGTCTGACAGCGAGCGGGAGTCGGGCTCACAGTGGTCAAGAACCACAAATCCCCTCTCGTCTTGATTATGTGACCGCCACACTGGGTTTCAAAAACGGGATTGTGGCCACTCTCACCTCCAGTAAGGTCACCCATCGTAAAATTCGACGAATTGCCGCCCACTGCCGAAATTCTCTCACCGAAGCGGATTTCCTAAAAAATGAAATTTTAATCCATCGGCAAACCACTGCCAATTGTTTGACTGATTATGGACAGGTTCTTTACCGCCAGGATGGCTTAATCGAGAAAGTATACACTAGTAATATTGAACCATTACATGCCGAGTTAGAGCATTTTGTTGGATGTGTACGGGGAGGAAGTCAACCTTCCGTTGGGGGTGAACAAGCCCTCAAAGCACTTTATCTGGCGAGTATTATTGAACAAATGGCAACGGATGGGCAGGGAACTGCTATTAACCCTGAACTTTCCTGCCCCATTGATCCGATTTCCATTCTGAATGATTGAAATAGTTTTGAATCTAGTTTTGAATCCATGATTTACGGTTTACAAAAGTTCTGCTGCCCGCTCGGCTAATTTTGAACGTTCCCCTTTTAATAGTGTGATATGACCAGCCAATGCATCATCCTTAAACCGCTCTACTACATAGGTTAATCCATTACTGGCAGCATCAACATAAGGGTTATCAATTTGATCGATATCTCCCGTTAGTATAATTTTTGTACCCTCTCCAGCCCTAGTTAGAATGGTTTTAACTTCGTGGGGGGTAAGATTTTGTGCCTCATCGACAATCAAAAACTCATTTGGCAAACTGCGCCCGCGGATATAGGTGAGTGGTTCAATTTGCAACAATCCCCGCTCAATCAGTTCCTCGTATCCCCGCCGCCAGTACCCGGGTTTGCCAGTTGCCTCTTGGGTGCCAAAAATCAAGTCAAAGTTGTCGTACAATGGTTGCATCCAAGGGGTTAATTTTTCATTAATTGTGCCGGGTAAATAACCTAAATCTCGACCCATCGGAATGACAGGACGGGAGATTAATAGGCGACTGTACTCCCGTTCATCTGCTACTTTATGCAACCCGGCGGCGATCGCCAATAATGTTTTACCTGTCCCTGCCCGTCCGACTAGTGTTACCAAGGGGATAGCGTCATGGAGTAAGAGTTCAAATGCAAATTTTTGTTCTCGATTACGGGCACGGATTTGAGAGACCCCAAACGTAGGTAATTTAACTAAGGAAACAGCTTGACCATGGGCTGGATGATAGGTTGCCAGGGCAGTATGGGAGGGATTAGTTTGATCAATTAACGTAAGGGCTTGATTTGCACAGTAATTGCCCTGAACAACCATGGTACCGGTTTGGTAAAACTCATTAATTTGAGCAGACTCTACCAAGACCTCAGCAATACCCGTATATAAACCTTCAACATCCACCTTGTCTGTTTCATAGTCTTGTGCCTGTAAATCCAAGGCATCAGCTTTGATGCGGAGGTTAATGTCTTTACTAATCACAATTACAGGACAATGGCACTGCTGCTTTAAGTCTAGAGCGACTGCTAAAATAGCATTGTCCCCATGGTCTCCCTCCAACTCTGCTGGGAGTTTTTGTAATGTTTCCCGATGGCAAAGGGCAACCCGCAGAGACCCGCTCCCTTGACCAAGGGAAATCCCATCAGGGAGATGACCTTTCTGACGCATCGTATCAAGTTGACGAGAAGCATGGCGGGCATTACGACCAATCATTTCCGGTTGCTTCTTGAATCGATCTAATTCCTCAATGACGGTGATGGGTAAAACAATGTCATTATCTTCAAATCGATAAATCGCATTGGGATCATGGAGCAAAACATTGGTATCTAGAACAAATACTTTTTTGATCATTTAGGGTGACGGGTAGGTGCCAAGGTTCTCTTATAAGATCCAGTCTGATGTTACTGTTGCCATTGAAGATGGGCTTGCCGTGGTAGGGTGGATAGCCATTTTCATGTTTTCTACACAGGAAGGAATGGCAAAATCGGCAGCATCAGCCATGGTTAGTTCCACATCTCCCATATATTGTCTAGCCCAGTGGATTCAATCACTCCAGATGTGACCAATAGAAATTAAGGGAGTATGGAGTTGTTTCGCTTGATAGTGTAAAAATACTAGGGGTTTTTACCCCTTTCCATCTGAAACAATTGCCTTAATTCCCTCCAGAGTGGCAGGAATAGACTTAGGGTCTAGAAATAATACCTTGCTACTATCACTACTACCAATCATTGTTCCCATTTGCAAATAACTCTGGGCTAAAAGGAACTGTAACGCTTCCCGAGAATGGGGATCAGAGTTAAGGATTTTGGATACTATTTGCAAAGATTCTGACGTACCCTGAGCTTGTAATACCTGTTGTTGACGGTCAGCTTGTGCCTTTAAGACAATAGCTTTTTGTTCTGCTTCAGCCTTCAGAACTAATACTTTTTGTTGGGCTTCAGCCTCTAGTACCTGAGCCTCTGCTTTACCCCGAGCAGAATTAACGGCAGCTTCCCGCTCCCCTTCAGATGTAAGGATTGCTGCCCGCTTCCGTCGTTCTGCCGACATTTGAAGCTCCATAGACTCTTGAACTGCTGGAGAGGGGACAATATCACGAAGTTCAACCCTAGTTACTTTCACTCCCCAAGGATCAGTGGATTCATCCAACTCTTGCAATAGCATTTCATTTATTTGGGAACGTGCAGTAAAAGTTTCGTCAAGCTCCAGTTTACCCATTTCAGAACGAATCTGTGTCAGAACCAGATTCACCATAGCTGAGTGAAGGTTTTCAACTTTATAAAATGCTTTTTCCAAGTCTAAAATACGCCAATAAACCACTGCATCAGCAGAAATTGAAACATTATCTCGGGTAATACATTGCTGAGGAGGAATATCTAAGACTTTTTCACGAATTGTTTCCTGATAGACAACTCGATCTAAAAAGGGGAGCAAAAAATTTGGACCCGGACCAAGCTTTTTCCCGTTGTATTTTCCTAATGTTTCAACCAAAGCCTCGTTTCCTTGGTTGATTATTTTTACCGAACCCACGAGGGTAGAACCGCCTAAAATTAAGGCAATTAAATATCCAAAAACATCCATACCCGTTTCCTTCGTAAATTAAGTCTCAGTTGAAAGCAAGCTACCCTGCCAGAGAATCCTTCTTTTTCCCTTGCCTAAGGAAGAGACCAACGAAATAATCTCCCTGTTAGGAAGCTGGTTGACTGACAAAAGTTGTACGCCCTCACCCTCACCCCCAACCCCTCTCCCAGGGGGCGAGGGGAACCGATCCACCCCTCCGGTTCCCTCTCCCATCGGGAGAGGGCTAGGGTGAGGGCTTTCGGGGTTTTGGCTGAGAAGTTTTCTCAGTCAGTCAGGTCAGGAAGAATGAACATTGAAATTAATGATTATATTAACACATCCTTTAGCCAGAACCTAGAGGCATCTTAGGTCAACCAGGTAATCCTAGGGGTAGCCTGTCTTAACATTTACGGAATCTAACAGTAGATGCCCGGAAATGTAATCCTAGCTAAGACTCTGCAAACCATGGGGCAAATTATCGCTGGTGTGGGTAGAGTTGACCCACTCTACTCAATTGGTATATTGTGGTATTGGGCATTTATTCAATAAGCTTAACTAGAAACTAGACCTATTAAACCAGCTTAAACCGTTTCAATCGGTCAATTCCCATCCAGGGAGCTTGATTTAAGGAAACATGAAGGGTTTCAGCCCCTAGGACTTTTTATTTTGAATCGCTCAATCTTAGCTGGGTTTATGCTAAAATTAGTCAGTTTAGGGTGATCAACAGCCTTTTAATCTCCCATGTGAACGGCTCTTCCCATTCACAATGGCAGTCAATGTCTACAGTTTAAAGGCTCAATCAGTCAATTTTCCCTCTTTACCCCTTTACATTATCTTGCCTGCCTAGCTCAACGCCCGTCCAAACTGAATCAGAACTACAAGGACAAATCACTAGATGGAATTTTCGATCGGCGCGCTACTCGCCAACTTTGCAGATGAAAAATTAATTGCACCCAAGGTTCTCGAAAAAAAACTGGGATGCCTAGATGAGGTCAGCCTCCGTCAATTACAAATTACCTTAGATGCTTTGGAACGCATTGGAGTTTTAGCGAAAGATCATGGTCGATATCGCCGAGTTCCGGAGGAGGGGCTGGTGGAAGGTCGGCTACGATGCTCTAGTAAGGGCTTTTGCTTTGCTATTCAGGATGAAGAAGGAACAGATGATGTATATATTCGGGAATGTCACTTAAATACTGCCTGGAATGGCGATCGCGTTTTAGTGCGGGTGACTAAAGATGGGAGTCGGCGAAAAAGTCCGGAGGGTGAGGTTCGTTTAATTTTAGAACGGGCAAATACCTCTTTACTGGCTCGGGTCAAAAGAGAGGAAGAACACTATCGAGCCGTACCCTTAGACGATCGGTTATTATTTGAACTGGATCTCATCGACAATGGAGTTGATTTAGAGGCAGCCATTGATCATCTAGTCAGTGCCGAAATCCTTCGCTATCCCCTTGGA
Source organism: uncultured Synechococcales cyanobacterium (assembly GCA_903897715.1). Classification (GTDB taxonomy): domain Bacteria; phylum Cyanobacteriota; class Cyanobacteriia; order CAIUCS01; family CAIUCS01; genus CAIUCS01. Next base: position 2,940 of record CAIUCS010000148.1, on the reverse strand, counting down.
ATTCTCCCGCCGTTGGCACAAGTCAGTCAGGTTTTAGGTACAGACGCAGAAACAGCACGGGACACGGATGTTGTTTGTTGTAAACACGGGTTACGTCTAAACTTTCCCCATTCTGTCTTAGAGGCTGCTAAGTCTTTACCAAATAAAGTTCGTAAAACTGACCTGAAGCATCGTCAGGACCTACGCAACCTTTTCACTTTGACCATTGGTCATGATAATGCCCTGAATGCCCAGTCTTTACATACAGCTTTTTCCTTACAAAAAACCGAGGAGGGTCATTGGCAACTAGGGGTTCATATTGCTGATGTTGCCTATTATGTCCCCTCCTATTCCCCTTTAGATCAAGAAGCCATTCGACGGGGGAGTACTGTGTATTTGGGCGATCGCATCATTCCCATTCTTCCCGAAGCCATCAGTGACCACCTCTGTGCGTTGCTTCCCGATCAAGACCGCCTTACAATTTCCGTATTAATCACCTTGGATGAATCGGGTCAGGTATTGGAGTTTGAACTACAGCCCGCCGTGATTCGGGTTGATTATGCGCTTACTTACGATCACGTTCAATCTATCTTGGCAAGTGAAGAGGATAGGAACCTTCCTGATTTACTCCCGGTTTTTGATGAAGTACATCGGTATCATCAAGTATTTCAGGCATTGCAAACCCAGCGGTTCCTTCGGGGTGCCTTTGATGTGGACCTTCCTGAACAACTCATTCCCCAGCTCACACTGCAGGAACCATCCTCTCCTCTCTTCGCTTCGTTCCATGCTTTATTTTCTCGGTTTCAATATGACCAGGAAGGTAATGCAGGAATCATTTTAAGTAGTCGTCGTTACTATGCTCGTGCAATTGTTACAGAACTAACCGTTTTAGCCAATCAGTTGATTGGCAGTCATCTCAGTGCATTAAATTTACCCACCATCTTTCGGGTACAGCGGTCCCCTGATTTACAGGATGTCCAAGACTTGATTCGTTTAATCAATTTAGTGGGTGGCATGGATTTAGACCTTGAATTAAAAAATGAAGATGAAGTCTTACCAGAAGATTACCAACGGTTTCTTCGTCAATTTGCAAATCATCCCAAGGAGCGAGTCCTCACTTACCTTTTATTAAATACCCTTAAACCACCAGCCTATAGTCGGGAATTAGGCGATCATTTTGGGTTAGGGATTTCTCAGGGGTATGTCCATGCCACGTCTCCCGTGCGCCGTTATCCCGATTTGGTAATCCAACGAATTCTTCATACTCTATTCAATGAAGGGCGGGATCGTCGGAATGCTAGGGTGAAGGAGACTGTTAACCTGCGTCACCAATCTTGCCATGGAAAAATCAACTGGAATGTTCTCCCCCCTGATATTCACCATGAGTTGGATTTACAAATTTCCAGTTCTCTAGTTCATTTGAGTGAGCGGGATAAAATTGGACAAGAGGCAGAATCTGACTTAATTGGGCTAAAAAAAGCTGAATTCATGAAGGTTCACACAGGAGGTATTTTCCAAGGATTGATTACGGGCGTCCAATCCTATGGTTTTTTTGTCGAAATTCAAACTTTCCTAGTGGAAGGATTGGTTCATGTCAGCTCCCTCAAAGATGATTGGTATGAATATCGCTCTCGTCAACAACGGCTGGTTGGTCGTAAGTACCGTCGTCAGTTTTGTTTAGGAGATCTGGTTGAAGTACAGGTTAAAAGTGTAGACTATTATCGCCAGCAAATTGATCTGGCTGCAGTTGGGGGGGGCAGTGAAGGGAATGAGGATGACTTGGATGACCTATCTCCCCTGGATATAGACCCCAATTCTTCCTTAGATTCCTATATGCCTACAACGGAACGTTATATCCGTCGTCGTCGTTAATGTGAATCATGGACTCCCCCCCATCTCGTCCGTTGATTTTAGGTGTTTCCGGTGCTTCTGGTTTAATCTACGCAGTACGGGCACTTAAGTTTTTACTCCAGTCTGATTATACTGTGGAGTTAGTTGCTTCCCGTGCCTGCTATCGTGTATGGCAAGCAGAAAGGCAAGTTCGTATGCCCGTGGACCTGAACCAGCAAAGCCTTTTTTGGCGGCATTATGCCCAGGTGGCAGAAGCAGGTCACCTAATCTGTCATCATTCAGGTGATGTGGGGGCAGCGATCGCCAGTGGTTCCTATCGCACCCTAGGTATGGTTGTAATGCCGTGCAGTATGAGTACAGTGGCAAAGCTGGCAACTGGATTAAGCTCAGATTTATTAGAACGAGCCGCCGATGTTCAACTGAAAGAGGGACGGAAATTGGTCTTAGTCCCTCGAGAAACCCCATTCAGTCTCATCCATCTCCGTAACTTAACCACACTTGCAGAAGCAGGAGCAAGGATTGTACCTGCCATTCCAGCCTGGTATCATCATCCCCAAACCATTGAAGACTTGGTGGATTTTGTCATTGCCCGTGCATTTGATCAATTGAATATTGATTGTGTTCCGTTACGACGATGGACGGGTGAAGCTAAATAATGGTTAATACTGGGGCGATGGCACTTAACTGAAGGTCAGGATGATCAGACTGAACCTGATGACAATTCCACTCATTTCGAAATAATAAAACAGGACGATTCCACAAATCTTTGACAGTAATACTATTAAATAAACGCCCCACTGCTGTTAAAGCATCCCACCCTCCATCCACCCAGCGAGCAACGGAATAGGGTAATAACTCCAAGGTGGTTTCAACTCCATATTCATTTTGCATTCGAAATTGTACCACTTCAAACTGTAATTGCCCAACGGCAGCTAAAATTGGGTCTCGTTTTGCTTCATCCACTGAGTGCATGATTTGAATGGCTCCTTCCTCTTGTAACTCTGCCACACCCTTCCGGAATTGCTTAAATTTAGATGGATTTGGGTTACGCAAATAGGCAAATAATTCAGGGGAGAAACAGGGAATACCAGCATATTCCAACCGTTGTCC
>CAIUCS010000147.1 GCA_903897715.1 uncultured Synechococcales cyanobacterium | reverse complement strand
TAGCAATCAACTTGTCGACGAGGAAAAGCCAGAAACAGTGATCATCCATCATGGATTTATTAAGAGATTGTGGAGCCAATCCTTGAGATATTTTTCCACAGTAATCGAAAAATTTTCTCGAAAAGTTCGAAGGATATGTTACGCAGTAGCAAAGAAAAGTCTTACGAAATTAGGATTGAAAATTTCCTTTGTGTCAAAGATAACTCGATTTGATTCCTTTTTGCTCGAGAATGGCTTTAATATCGCAGTTGATTGTATTCACAATGAAAGAAAATCAAAGCGCTATTAAAATCGATGTAGTAGTATCTGAGTTTAATAAAGATTTCAGAGTTTTGCAAGAAAGGCTGAGAGTTCTTTGTCCCAACAGGAATGAGATATCCCCCTACTGTAAATTGCTATCTCAGGTGAGGATGAAAGGTGAACGACTCATTGTCATGCTGTCAACAAATACCACCCACCGTCAATTCTCTGGCTTATGCTACGGTCGCTCCATCGCGGGTTGACCCAGAGGTGCAAGAAACCAGAGCTCCTTAGTAGTGCGAAAAACTTTTATGAATCTAAAGCTAGACGGTCTCATTAAGAGAATCTAACCACCTTTGCAAACTCGATTTGACAATCAACTTGGGGTCGTTTACGTCGAGAAGCTGAAGCGGGTGGAGGGCTATGTTTACTTAGAGGTATAAGCTTGGGATAGGCAATTGCTGACAGCAGAGCCTGGCGATTTGACGAAGCCCCATCTGCAGGAAGCTTAATCCGCGCTAAGGGTGCTAGTCTAAATTAGCCTTTTGCCCGGCCTGCACTAAAATTAAGCCTAAGATCATCGCAACCAGAATGGCACTGTCCAGAAGCATAAACAAGCAAGTTAAGGTCTCTTCTTCTCGTAGCTTTGAGTCAATCACCCTGAAGGATGCTGATTTGTAGTCCTTAAAGTGAGGTTCTATGCTGCCAAAGCGCTTTCCATACAGGGCATGGGTTTGAAGGAAGGAGTCTGGTCTGACAGCACGGCTCAGGTGTCTTGAGCCTGTGGTATATGAGCCCGTGGCTAAGTGGATCGTAATATCCTTCAGTAGGGTGACATTTTTGAATAGATGGGCGTGATTTTCTGGGGGAAATAGTGCTTCCACCGGGCAGGTTCGATCACTAGCCAAGGTAATGTTGACATCAGACTTGAGCCGCACTGCCCAGTGCCAATGATTCAATCTTGCCCAGCGGATTAGATCGCCATGGACAAAGCCTCGGTCTGCAAACAAGGTGATGCTAACGGACTCGCTTAGAACCCCTTTAACCCTCTCCGGGATGGGTTGATAGGCTTCAAAGCTGACGGTGGCACTACCATGCTTCAAAACGGTTTGGCTCAGGGTTAAGGAGCGCCCACCCCAAGACAAGCACACCTCACCAGACAGAACTCATCCCACAATACGCTGGTATGGAGGGTTAAGACGGCAAAGACGCTGATGGACTGGCGTAGAAGGGGCTCATAAAAGAGCTCAGCAGTGATCTGGGAATTATGGGAAGTAGCTGAGCCGATCCATGTGGGATCGGGCTTGACAGCCCCAGAGTTTCAATGCCTGTGCTTCAGGCATTGAAAGATCCAGACAGGGAATTCACTTACTCATAAAAGCACTTTGAGCCTGCAACATACCGGCTAAAATTTCACAAAACCCCTTCAAGTGTCGTTAGTCCTGAGGTTTGATCCATTAACAGAGCTGGTCATGCAGTTGAAGATAGAGGAGAGGCATTTCTATGAGGATCCCGATGAGTTTAAGATCTTAAGCGTCTCATAAAATGCCTGCTTCTTTCTCTCGACTGTCTCGCTTGAGAACTACCGAGTATCAGTACTTTTAGGACTTTTCCGCACCACTAAGCCAGAGCGCTCAACTGGCAGCGCCGCCTATAAGCCGTCTAAAAACTAAAAATTGAGGACTCTTTAGAGGGCTGATAGATGCCAAGCAAGACAGATTGGGGCAATTTTACGGCGAGAGGGGCTTTACTCGTACCATCTGACCTGCTGGCGTCGACAACGACAACAGGTCCAGATAGCGAACCTAACAGAACAGAAGCGGGGCTGCCGTCTACAGCTAGTCAATCCCTTAGCTGCCGAAGTAGAACAGTTAAGGCGGGAGAATCAGCAATTGCTGGTCGATATCCAACATAGAAGCGACAACTATTAATCCCTATTATCCCTAATTCCTATGATCCCTAAAACCATGAAGGTCGCCATTCTGCTGGAGCAACGCCAGCCCCTGGAGATAGCAGAGATCGAGCTACCCCAAAAACTAGAGGTGGGTCAGGTATTAGTAAAGATCCACTACACCGGTATCTGCGGCTCCCAACTGGGGGAGATCGATGGGGCCAAGGGTCCAGACCGGTTTCTACCCCACCTACTGGGCCATGAGGGCTCGGGGACGGTGGTGGCGGTGGGGCCCGGGGTGCGCCATGTCAAACCTGAGGATGTGGTGGTGTTGCACTGGCGCAAGGGCCTGGGGATTGAGGCGGTGCCCCCCACCTATGGCTGGCAGGGCCGCACCATCAATGCGGGCTGGGTGACCACCTTTAATGAGTATGCGATCGTTTCGGAAAACCGCTGTACCCCCATTCCGGCGGATAGTGATTTGCAGGTGGCGGCCCTGTTTGGCTGCGCGGTGACCACGGGCTTTGGCGTGGTGGAAAACAATGCCAGGGTGAAAATGGGGGAATCGGTGGTGGTGTTCGGGGCCGGCGGCATTGGCCTGAACATGGTGCAGGCGGCGGCATTGGTCAGTGCCTACCCGATTATCGCCGTGGATCTCCACGAGGGCCGTCTTAACCTGGCGGCGATGATGGGAGCCACCCATTTAATTAATAGTGCCCAGGAGGATGCCCAAGCCAAAATTGCGGAGATTGTCGGCAATGCCGGACTGGATGTGTTTATTGACAACACCGGCCAACCCCCGATTATTGAGCTGGGCTACGGTTTAACCAAACCCCAGGGGCGGGTGGTGCTGGTGGGGGTGCCCCGTAAGGGTAAGGGGATTAATATTTATTCCCTACCGCTCCACTTTGGCAAGGTATTAACCGGCTCCCACGGGGGGGATGGGGATCCCCATATGGATATTCCTCGGTATCATAATTTGTTTCGTCTGGGGCGAATTAAGCTGAGGGAACTGATTACCGATGAATTTAGCTTGGAGCAAATTAATGAGGCGATTCAACAGATGCGGGATGGTCATGTGAGAGGTCGTTGCCTAGTATCTTTAGATAGATAAATAGAAACTTTGATGTCAAATCATCACCGTTTAGAAACCTATATCTACCATTCCGTCAAAGCTCTTATTTATAGAGATGACGGTTCCATGTTATTACAACAAGAGGATAGTAGCCCTGGTTTACCTTTCCCTAATACCTGGACTTGGTTTGGTGGATTAGTTGAGCCTGGAGAAGACTTGGAAAACGCTCTTGCGAGGGAATTGATTGAGGAACTTGGGTGTTTGCTAGGGAAGGTTGAGGGAGATCTGTTCCGATTGGAATGGACAGGAGAGGAGCCAGCCTTGAATCACACATATTTTCCCTACCTTTTCAAGTAAAAGAGAATAATTTGACCCTCATGGAAGGAGAGTCTATGGGGTGGTTCTACTTCAGTCAAATCTTTGAATTAAGTCTCACACCGCTTGTTTTTGAGAATCTTTCAAAGATTGCTAAATTTCTAGAATCGCGTGGCATCCCTGTAGCAGAGTAGAATAATCAAATTATCAAGAAACTAAAACTTGTACCCAAACTCATGACCTTAACAAACGTCTAAAACATGAAAACTTATAATACTCCCCATATTCTGGACAGGTTAATACGATAGTCTCGGTGCCAATAGACTAAGAAACTATACGGAGGAGATTGCAAGCCATGGAGCGAAAATGACATACCCCAGAGTTTAAGACGAAAGTGGTCGGGGAATAAAACAATCAACGAAATCGCCAGTGAAATGGGGATTCACGCAACCCAGATTACTCAATGGAAAAAACAGGCTCAGGAAGGACTCAAGGAGATCTTTGCGGATCGCCGAGGGAAGAGCCAGAGCCAGAACCCTTAATTGAGTACCTTTACCAGAACATTGGTCGGCTCCAAGTGGAACTGGAGTGGTTGCAAAAAAATCTGGTCTTACCTCTTGAATTAAAGCAGGAACTCATTGAACCCGTAAACCGAGAGATCAGCATTGTGCGTCAGTGCGAATTCCTGGGACTCAATCGAAGTAGCCAGAGAAAGCTCACATAAGGAGTACCTGATGGGAAAGTTGGATGAGCAGTATACCCAAACTCGGTTCTACGGGGTATTGGGAATGACGGAAGTCCTGCGAGCCCAAGGAGAAGAGGTCAATCCTAAACGTGTCCGTCGTCTACCCAGGGTAATGGGTTTAGAAGCTATCTATCCCAAACCCAAAATCTCATCGCCAGGTGAGAATAGTCGTCGCTATCCCTATC
>CAIUCS010000146.1 GCA_903897715.1 uncultured Synechococcales cyanobacterium | reverse complement strand
CTACCATTGCTTGTTTGTGGTAATGGTGGTTCAGCATCGGATGCATTACATATATCTGGTGAATTAGTAGGGTTCTTCCTGCATAAACGCCATGCCTTTAACGTAATTTGTCTGAATGCTAATGTTTCTGTACTTACCGCCTGGAGTAATGACGTTGACTACAAATCTGTTTTTGCCCGTCAGGTAGAAGCCCATGGGAAGCCTGGGGGCGTACTTTGGGGAATTTCAACCAGCGGTAACTCTCAGAATGTTATTCAAGCTTTCAAGGCATCTCGTGAACTGGGAATGAAAAGTATTGCTTTAACGGGGGAGGGTGGGGGAAAGGTAGGTGAACTGTGTGATGTTTTAATTGAAGTCCCCTCAAAAGTTACACCACGAGTTCAGGAATTACACTTGGCTGTTTATCATTATATTTGTGAGCAAGTTGAGTTTCACTTATCTGAGGTAGCAGTATAAATCATCACAATTATAGTTAGATATATAAGGAACAACCATTCATGCCACTTAGTTTACCTTTAATGGAAAACAATATCACTCGTCAGGATCTCGATGCAGTGATTAATTATCTGCAACAAGATGATCCAATTTTGACTCAGTCTGCCAACGTTAGATCCTTTGAGGAGGAGTGGTCTCAGTGGTTAGGGGTGAAGTATAGCGTGTTTGTCAACTCAGGTTCGTCCGCTAACCAGTTAACTATGGCGGCACTGCGCCTGCGTTATCCAGAAGGAGGAGAGGTTATCGTTCCACCATTGACTTGGGTATCCGATATTGCTGCTGTTTTACAGGCTGGGTTTAGTCCAGTGTTTGTTGACATTGATCCTTGCCACTTAGGTATGCAAACAGATCTAATACTAGGAGCAATTACGGCTGAAACAAGAGCAGTATTTTTGACCCATGTTCAGGGTTTTAATGCTTTAACCGATAAACTCCTTGAAGGGTTAAAAGATCGAGAAGTTCTACTGATAGAAGATGTTTGTGAGTCCCATGGGGCAACTCATAAGGGGAAAAAATTGGGAACCTTTGGCTGGGCATCTAATTTTTCCTTTTACTATGCCCACCACATGAGTACCATTGAGGGGGGAATGCTGTGTACTAATGACTCCGATCTATATCAAATCTTTCGAATGCTCCGTTCCCATGGTATGGTGAGAGAGAGTAATGACCAATCACTTAAAGATAGGTATCAATTTGATTGTCAGGATCTGAATCCAGATTTTATATTTGCTTTTCCTGCTTACAACGTCCGCAATACTGAGATTGGTGGAATTCTGGGACGTAATCAGCTTAAGGATTTAGATAAAAATAACGATCTTCGAAATCGAAACTTAAATTTATTCTTGTCACATCTTGACCTATCTAAGTATCGTACTGATTTCCGCTTGGAGGGCTGTAGTAACTATGCCTTTAATCTGGTCTTGCGGGAGCCTGATGATGGACTTGTCGCCCGTTTAATGCAGACCCTCCGAAACGAGAAAGTAGAATTTCGCCGGGGTAGTGCAGGTGGGGGAAACCAATTGCGTCAACCCTATCTTCGTAATATCCTGGGAGATGCATACCGAGATTTTCCTAACGTAGAACACATTCACTTTTATGGATTCTATATTGGCAACTTTCCCTCCCTCTTGCCGAAAAAGATTTTGCAACTTTGTGATATTGTAAATACTGTTCATTGAATGGTTTATAGTTAGTTCTTAATTTTATGCAGAACTGTTAGCAGTTATTGTCATATACTTTTGTGATTTATAACCTACATTCCGCTGGTTGTCAGGGAATAAACGATTTCAGGTCTTAAAGGCTAAAGGGAAGTCCTTTTAGCATCAGATTCCTACCTTGCTGGTCGAGAATTGTCACTACCTTAGCGTAGTGGCTGGGATGATTGACGAATTAAGTCTAGTGGAGCAACTAACGAGTAGATTGAATCTCATTGACTGGAGTACATGAGTTCAGGGTACAAACCAACCTGGTTGGGAATTAATCCAGTGGAGCAATCTCTGCACATTAGCAAGGAAAAGAATGTAAGAGTTTTAGCTCTATTACTGTGGTGGCTGGAGTGGTTGAAACAAATAACTTAATACCTGATGTTTTGATTTTGTGTGGTGGACTTGGTACCCGCTTTCGTCCAGTGCGAGATGATATACCCAAGGTCTTAGCCCCAATTCGTGGTAAACCTTTCCTAGACTGGATTTTAGATGATTTGCTAGTACAGGGAATAGGACGAGTCATTCTAGCCACAGGATATCTAGCCAATCAAATTACCGACCATGTTGAAAAACATCACGATGTGGAATGTTTCTTTTCGGAAGAGCCTCAACCATTAGGCACAGGGGGAGCTATCAAATACGCTGCACCTTATTTTAAGTCAGACTTGGTAGTAGTTCTCAATGGGGACTCTTATATTCATGTATCTCTTGTGTCTCTCGTAAGGTTTCACAGACTTCAAAATGCTGACATGACCTTAACTTTAAGCACTGTCACAAAGGGGAAAGATTATGGAAAGGTTATCGTTAACTCTAATCACAGAGTCGTTGGTTTTACCGAAAAAGATACGGAATGTAGCAGTGGACTAACGAATGCTGGACTCTACTGTTTCAATAAACAAACGATTTTGGATATGCCATATGATAAACGGTTTTCTCTAGAAACAGATTGGCTCTCCATAAATTTGGAACATCACCATATATACGGCATGACAGTTGATCAACCGGTCTACGATATTGGGACACCAGAACGATATCAAACATCTCAAAATTATCTGTACTTTGCAAACTGCAAATCGAAATAATCGAATCGAGAGTGTGACATGGTTAACCTTAAATATGACCAAAATGAAAATAATCTGGGTTGTTTTGAGTCTTGCATTATTGCTTTTCCAAGTAGTATTTTTAGTTTAAATTTTCATTTATACGATTACTGGGCGAAGTGCATATCGAGTTCTTTCGTTAAAAGTCAAACTTTGTATTTAAATCAGTCGAGTGAAAATAAAACTGATAAACTCATTTCAATAATACAGGAAGAGAAACCAAGCTGGGTTTTTGTTGAACCCACTTTCAGTCTTGATATAAATAAAATTTATCTAAATAAACGAAGAAATGGATATCGCTTATGTTCACTTTTGTTTGATAGTCATTATTTGTATAGAAGTCTCTATTTACCTTGGACATCAATCTCAGATCTGACAGTTTGTGAGAACCCCCTCTACTCTGGGATGTATCGCCGATATGGAATAAATTCACATTTTCTTCCATACCCATTTGAACACTTAGACCTTGAGGGTAGAAGCTTTGTTAGGGAAGTTTGGCCAATTTCAGTATCATTTGTTGGTAATACTACCAAACAAAAACCATATCGTAAGTTTTATCTAGACTTCTTGGTTAAAAATGATTTGGATGTTCAGGTTTACGGCACTGGGACTGCTAATGGATATATTTCTTATCAAGAAATGACAAATGTCTTCACAAAAAGTTGTGTGAATTTGAATTTTACTCAAGGCACTATTAGCTTTGGTATTCAAGAGGATTTGGTCTATGAAAGAATACTAAATGGGAGGGTGTTCGAAATCGCAGCCGCTGGCGGACTTTGTCTTTGCGAATATAGTGCTGCTGCTTCGGCAATTTGGCAAGATTTTCAAGAAATTGTATATTTTTATAATGAGCGTGACTTGGTGGAAAAAATTCGTTACCTAATTGAGAATCCCACCATTGCTGGACAAATTCGGAATAACGCTTACCAAAAATTTTGTGCCGAGTTTTCTAAAGATGTTTTTCTTCAAAGGTTGAAAAATCTTATGCTAGAGTGTAAAGGATTACATTTAGATTTGAACTTAGAAGTTCAACAAATAATTCGTACAAAAGAATTCACTTTTGAATCACGAAAAATTTCTTTTAGGACTTACTTGAAAAATCTAGTAGAGGTTTTGGGTCTGAACAAGATTCTAAGTTACTTAAAAACAGTCATTCGTTTTTTTGGCACGGGTCAGTCAAGGAGTAAAGTGTAGAATAAAAAGGCAGAATTGCGACAAAAAGAATATTGAATGTCCCCACTGCCAAAGTGAAAAGACTATTAAGAATGGCATGGATTACTTTCAAGAAGATAAAGCCATCCAGAATTGTTGATGTCAAGGATGCGGGAAACAATTTAACCATCAAACGGAAGCATCTACTCTACATTCCGCAGGTTGATAAGTGATTAACCAGATGCGTAGTAATACCGCTCAACTGGTGGTCTAAATAGGCGAATAATTAGTCGTCGCTCATCGCTCAGGTTACTGATCTGGCGCTGTCCCTCCAGGTTGATCCAGTGAATACCCTGAAACTTTTGCATAATCCAACGAAAGGTGGGCTTAGCAGTAGGCTGTTTGCGTTGGTCGCACACCCTCTGGTTTTGGTCTTCGAGGGTCTGACGCAGCTTGCGTTCTGCCAGGGTGTAGACCATCAAGGTGAGGGACATAATCAGCGCCAGAGCCTCGACCCGCTGGGGCTTTTTGACAAAGACACTACTGACAAAGAACAGGGGGTCTTTGAGGAAGCGAAATCCTCGCTCTACAGTTTGTTGAGCTTTATATTCCTGCAATAGCTTCTGAGCTGACCACAGCGTTTTATCCAGTTGGTTGGTAGCCAGGATAAAGCGGCTATGCTGGCGGGTAAAGGTCTCTTCGGTATTAGCTTTGCGCTCCAACGTTGCCTGCAGTTGATAGCCCTGGACTGGCGTCGGCTCAGCCTCCTTGGTCGGATGACCGGGGCTCGCTTGGCTCGGACTGGGTTGGCTAATAGGTGGGTCAAT
>CAIUCS010000145.1 GCA_903897715.1 uncultured Synechococcales cyanobacterium | reverse complement strand
GGGAGTACATCACACCACAGTCATGGATTGGGTTAAACAAAAAGGCAAGAAGTTACCTGATGCGATCGCCTCAGAGAATATCCCCGATGTTGGCGAATTGGATGAGCTGGAAACATTTGTCGGATCAAAAAAACAAGATTTAGGTGTGGACAGCAGTAGACCATTTCCGTTGAGTAATCTGGGTTGCGTGAATCCCCATTTCACTGGCGATTTCGTTGATCGTTTTATTCCCCTTGAGGACCTCTAAGGCCACTTTCGTCTTAAACTCTGGGGTATGTCGTTTTCGCTGAATGGCTTGCAATCTCCTCCGTATAGTTTCTTAGTCTATTGGCAGCGAGACTATCTTATTAACCTGTCCAGAATATGGGGAGTATTATACTCACCCGCCGCCAGTAATTTTAGACATTAACGAAAACTTACCATGTGGTCGGTGCAGTGATTTGTTATGCTCTTCCGCCTTGCTGAACGGCTGGCATTAGATCATTCAGTTCTTCAATCCTAAGCATACGAATATCCCTTACAGATGTAGCAAACCAAGGAAGCGATCTGGATACCTCGATTGCAGCAAGAACGCAGGTAACTGCGTTAATATTTTCATTACCAAAATAGACACTACCTTGCTGACGAGTAAATCCATTCCTATGCAACACCCTACCAATCTCACTATATGCGTTATTGTAGGGATCTCCGTAGTTAAGCTTGAGTGACTCAATATCCATGTCAAAGGCAATAGCGTACATTCTTCCTCCTTCGTTTTTTTTCTCTTTTTGGTGTTGAGTAACTATACTATTAACCACTCTCTTTTGAGGAGTCTGGATAAGCATACTGACCTCCAATTAATGATGACTTTATCGGATATTATATAAGGTTTTAATTTTAAAAATTTTTTGAAGTACATGATCTTGTTATGATGCAGTGTTGACTGATGTATATCTACACCAGTGCATTGCCCTACCACAACAACATACTAGAAAGTATTTTAAGGTGGGCTAAATGATAGCTACTAAAGCTACAGGGATTGGCAAAAAATATTTTTGCTGTCCAAGCTTGGGTAAAATTCGAGACTGGCTCAACCACGCTTCCGATATTCTCTTTCCCGCTTGTCTAGATTCTTCAAGTAACACATGATCTAATGCACTTACATTAGTTTTTAAAGCCTCTTGTTCAAGTATTTGAATCACTTTATTAACGTTATCAGCAGAATAGCCTACAGGTTGAATTGGCGTACTGAAATCATCAGCAAAAGCATAAAAAGTTAAATATGAAGCCCCATTTTGACTAGAATCTTCTTCAACTTCAAGCATAGGATGAGTAGCAAATAATAGGTATCGACTACCTTCAAGACTTGGAATCTTTCCAAACAAAGCAGTGCTAGAAATAATTGTGAAATCAGCTTGGCGCTGCCTAGATAATGAGCAAGCTAAATCTCCTATTGAGTCAGAACGTCTAAGAGGACGATGTTTCCAAATATCATACCCACCTGAGCTTATTTTCTCATCTTTAACCCAAGGACGTAACCCTGCTAATGAGTATGTTTTACTACCACCTCCGAAAAGATTAAATTCTGGATCAAATGTGATTTGGCGAACTTCCCAGTTCTCATCCTTTCGTTGAATGGTGGCAACTTTTGCTTGTGCTGACTCGCTAATAGTAGCTTGATTAACTGAAAATATTGGACGTTGCCACTCAACTGTATCGAAAGTGAGTTTGAATTCCGCTTGATCATGGAGCGGCAAGCCTAGCTGTACCCAGTACTCTAATCTTTGAGCAAGCATTGATCTATCAATTACTGCCTTTGCTGTCAAATCCTTTTGGATTTTTCCAAGATTATCATTCATTTTTTTATTCTGTTCACCTGCTTTTCTCAAAAGCTCATCAATGATTATTGGCTGATTAGCTTCAACTGCTTTTTCTACATCATCTTCATCGAGTGAACCAAGAATTCTTAGTCTTAGCTGTTCGTCCTCTATACCCAATTGCTTGAATTTTTCATGCAAAATCTCTTCTCTTCTAGCTTCATGGGTTTCTGTCATCATTAGATAATAGGCAACTACATCAGATACTTGACCAAGCCTTGCAACTCTACCGTTTCTTTGCATAAGAACGGCTGGAGAAGAGCTTAAATCCCAATGAACAACACGGTTGGCAACTTGGAAATCAAAACCTTCATCCGCCGCCGAAGTTGCTACTAAAACTCGAATTGCAGGCTTTTCTTCACCACGGAATCTGCGAACTACTTTTTCCCTATCACTATCCCCCATGCTTCCAGTTAATTTATCAGAAATTCTAGGAAGAGCTTTGGTGATAATTTCGCAAGTTTGTAAAATTTCCGTAAAAACAAGAAAGCGTGAATCAGGATATTCTTCTAGCATCCTTTTCAGCCAATTTAGCTTGGCATTTTCCACACCTACCCCTTTGTCTTGCGTTGAGGTTGAAAAGTTGAGTAATCTTGTTGCTAATCCAGTTAATTCAAGAATTTCATCAGGAGTAGCGCTAAAATATTTTCCTTCATCATCTTTCTTTCTTAAAATTTCACTGAATTTATAGATGTCATCTATCTTGCCACCCTGTGCAAGACTAGCAAGCCTAAAATGAAAGCTATCACTAGGAAAAGACACATCTGCATATTTATTATTGCTACCTAGATCAAATTCGGCAATTCTTTGAGAAATTTGAATGATTAGCTTACGCAAACTTTCCGTACTTTCAGAAAAGTCCTGTTTGTACATGGCTTGAGTCTTCCACGTTTTATGTCGAATACACCAACGAAATAGCCAAATAGCTCCCGCAATAGAACTGCTAGTTAGTCTCATTTCAAGTTGTCTTGTCGCAAATCCACCAAAACTTTCACCATTGTCCCAGCAAATTCTTTGAACTGACTCGCGAATTTCTCTCATGATCTCCAGATACACTGGAGTTGTTTCAAGTTTAACTCGATCTACCGTTAGCCTTGGGAATAGTGGCTGTTCAGTCCAGCTAGAAACATCATTTTGCTGTCTCCAAATAACTGTAGCAGGAGAGTCTTCTTTTTTTAACTCCGCTACAAGGTCATTTTCAAGAACCTCTTTTGAAAAAGCATTCTCAAATATAGTTTGATGGGAAATTAGACGCAATAGATTGATAAATTGAGTACTGGATCGGAAAGGAGTAGCGCTCATCAATACAACAAGCTTGGGCGGCTCCGAATCTTGCCAGTACTCTCCACTGATTAGTTGGTAGGCTGCTTTGTATGTTTGAGTGGCTAAATTAATTCGTTCAACTCTGCTTAACTCCTCGGTACTTCCGCAGTGATGGCACTCATCAATAATTAGAATTTCAGGGCGAACACTTGAAGGCAATACCTTTTTATCATCTTGTTCAACATAGCGACGAACAGCGTCAATACTTGCTACTTGAATTCCACTAATGTTTTTATCGCCATAGCTTCGGAATGAGTCCACTACTTGAACAATATTTTGGCTTTGCCCATCAACGGTTAACGCCCCTTTCATTACAGATTGCAATTTTAGACAAGCATCCTCAACGAGTCCTGCTTTGGTGAGATACAAACATCTAAATCTTTCAAAACTACCTTTGGCTATTAATAGATCCCGAAGAACTAAGCCAATTTCAATAGTTTTACCGAGTCCAACTTCGTCAGCAATCAATAAACGATTGACCCGCTTCCCGTTATCCTTGATGTATTGTTGCAATGCTAACTGGTGCGGAAATGGATCTTTATCATTTGCTGTGATACGTCCAGAAAAAATATTGGCTAGAATCTCTAACGACCCAAGACGCATAGCAGTATTCACATAAAAGTCTTGATCGATTTTTGAGGTTCCTAAAACACTTTCCCCAGGGTAATACTCTTGCGAATTATAGATTCGTTGTACAACTTCTGGAAATTCTGTTTCATACCAAGACCATGATCGGAAATTATTACTAGGTATGCCTCGCCGATCCGTTATTTCATTGATACTTGCTGTAGCACCTCTTGTGTAAGAGTAATGGGTGAAAAACCTATCCGAACCATTGTTTGGATCTCTAATAAAAACTATATCCGAATGGTATCCATCCGAAGAAGGTATCTCAAATAAAGGCATAACTTTCTTCTTACTTGCTAGACTTTTGCAGAGTAAACCAAACCCTTTGTAATATAGATCCTCAACTAGGACAGAGTGGCATAACTATGCTTAGAACGCAATTTGAAGTCTAACCCACTGACTCCCAAAGGGGATTCCGATCGCTTCGATCGTCGTTCTGTCCTAATTCAATGCTACGATACTATCTTCCAAACAGGGAGGAAAAAACTTCACAATTTTGTTATACAAGTTAACGTAGGAATCTTGGGATCCACGATCGCGTAAAGCTACCAGTCGGAAAAAGCTGACCTTTTTGGGGTGCTTGCTGAACAAGGATCTATCTGCCCGAAATTGGATTTAAACCGATATTTAATATGTAATCGTGGACTTCGGGATGGCGGGCTTACGGCTGGCGATTCACAGGCGGCAAATAAATTATAATTCAGCATCAGCGGGTACCGACCGTCCTGTGCAAACGCTGGTTAGGTGGACACTGGGTTCCACGTCCCTTCCACTAAACGGGTATTGACAAAACCTGGAGTTGTATCTAATTTTGAGTTAATAACACCCACTATACCTCTCATAGAAGCGCACCAAGTAGATTTTAAGTTATTTTTCGGTAATAGCTTAATCCATAGGGCATTGGTTGGATTTTGCTGCATTCGCTCCACTAGAGATTTGAGAAATTGTTTTTAACCTCTACACCAGAAAGCAGTGGCGATACAACGTAGAGAGACTGAATCAACAATTCAACCTCGGTTCCTTCCGGCAACTCGAAAGCTGATTGAAGAATGAAAGTGCCGTTACGATAGATTGCTTTCAACGCTTGTTGAGGCATAGGAAACTCCCTATTCATCCAGAGGGACTAAAACGGCTTTATTCCCATTCTCATCCCAAAGAATCGTTCCTTGACTCTACCTCCTTATTTACATCTCACTGCTTAACTGTCCAGTGCCAGAACTGCACCTGGGTATCCCCAGGAGGAAAACCAGACTCCTGATTTTAATTTTGCCCTTCCCGAGAGAGACACAACAATAGCACTCAATCGGAGTTTTTCAGGGGCACATGGGGAGTAGTCAAGTTTTCCAAGAGTAGGATATTCTAAAGGTTATAATTAATATCTGGAATCTTTACACGGAATTATGAGCATCCATCCCCTTCTCAAAAAATCTTTGATTCAAGGTCCTGTACTTAAAATTATTAGTGGCATAACGAACGTTGATCCCAATCGAGTGGCAGCGGTGGTGAGAGCTGCAGATCAAGGGGGGGCAACTTTTGTAGATATTGCTGCCCAACCAGCCTTAGTCCATCTTACTCGTCAACTGACTCAACTACCAATTTGTGTCTCAGCCGTAAAACCACAACAGTTGGCAGCAGCAGTTGATGCGGGTGCCGATTGGGTGGAAATTGGAAATTTTGATGCTTTCTATGCTCAAGGTCGCCGATTTGAAGCGGATGAAGTGCTGGAATTAACTCGGCAGACCCGTGCCTTACTCCCGTCAGTTTGTCTTTCGGTCACTGTGCCCCATATTCTGGAGTTAAGTGAACAAGTTCATCTGGCTGAACAATTGGTGGAATCTGGCGCTGACATGATCCAAACTGAAGGGGGAACCACCAGCCATCCCATCCATTCCGGAACCTTGGGATTGATTGAAAAAGCTGCTCCTACCTTAGCATCTGCCTACGAAATCTCCCGTGCAGTGTCTGTTCCCATTTTGTGTGCCTCTGGTTTATCCAACGTCACTATCCCCATGGCCATTGCTGTCGGGGCGGCGGGGGTTGGAGTTGGTTCTGCCATTAATCGCCTCAACAGTGAAGTGGCTATGGTGGCAGCCGTACGAAGCCTAGTAGAGTCGATGAAGCAGGGACAACTAACCCCTAGTTTTCGTGGGTGTACCTAAATTCAAAGACCTTAGGTACATTCATGACCATTAATGATGGGATAGGTAGGGGGAACTCCACCTATCCCAGGTATTGAAACATCAAATTGAACCATTATTCCGATGGGGTAGCTTGTAATAATTGATCGATGAATAGATACAATTCTTCTTCTGACTGTCCATCCACACATCGGGTCTTTAAATCACTTAAACCTTGACCAACCATATGTCCTTGGTTTTGAAAATTCGCATTTGCAGCAATAATATCAGAGAAAATCTCCTGTTCAATGATAGTCTGACTAGACTGGTGGGATAAAGAAGTCCGATAGGTGACTGGGCTCGCTTCAAACTTTAATAAAAATATCAAGGCGTTACTGGCTTGTTTTAATTGTTGTTGCAAGCGACGAACATCTAAATCCCCCCGATTGAAGCCGACTTTTCCTTCTATTCGCAACTCCAAGATGGGCTGATCAGATGGGGGAGTGTTGCCACGGGTTGTGAAAAACGAATTCATTGCTTTGTCCACAACGGCGATCGCCTCGGCTTCAATCTCTTCAGTCGTCTCTTTCCCTTTTGCAGTGATACACAGGCGTAGGATGGGGCGCTGGTAATAGTCTTGTTTTAATTGAGCATCAATGCCTTCGGCGGTTAAATTGACCAAGTACACCCCCCGTTCATAGGTTGACTCCTCTACATTATTCGCCTCTACGGAACCCGGATTATAGATCCAATTTTCCACTGTGTAATGTTTATGAATATGACCCAAGGCTAAATAATCCACACCGGCTTGTTTCAACGGAAGTAGTTCTCCATACCGCAGTGCCCCGCTATAGCGACCAATCTGCCCTTCCAAGCCATGATGAAACATCATCACTGTATGGGGGGGAGGGGGAGGAAGGGTTTTGATGGCATCTGCAAGCTGGGGGATGGCTTGGGGTGCAGAAGCCCCATACCAATATGAACCTAAAACCCTTACCCCACAATCCAAGTCTATATATCCTCCCCGTTTTTCTTCTTCGTTCCAGGGTTGATAGATCACTTCACCTTGATGAGAAGTATCTGGTTCCAGTAAGATCATGAAACCCCCTTCAGCCAAATACCGTAGCCAACTAGTGTTGGAACCAAAGGGACGGTTGTCATGGTTTCCTTCAATTGCTAAAACCGGAATCCCTGCATCATTTAATACCTTCAAACACGTTTGGGCTTGATTGAGAACTGCGGGTTTGATCTGCCGATGTTCAAATATATCCCCTGCTAGTAGGACAAAGTCTACCTTTCCACCGATTGCATAGGTTTCGATGGCATCATAAAACGCCCTAAAGAAATCTTGAGTTCGTTGGGGGGAATCATAACGGTCAAACCCCAAATGGATATCAGCAAGATGGAGAAATCGAGGCATAGACAACCTGTATCACTGTTATTGGTATCATACACAATCGCCATTCCGTAGTGTTTGTTCCGGATGGGAATCAATGGTTTAGATTATGGTTTGGATATATACTACTGACGGGGATATAACTAAATTGCCAACCCCATAATCAAGTATAATAGTTCCAACTACCCTTTCTAATTCAGTCCCGCCCGTTTAATGCCATGCTAAAAACCCTGCTCGGTGATCCCAACGCCCGCAAGCTAAAAAAGTATCAGCCCATCTTGACTGAAATCAACCTCTTGGAAGAGGAGATTCAAACTCTTTCTGATGAACATTTACGGGGTAAAACCGTTGAATTTAAGCAGCGATTAGACAAGGCAAAAAATCCAAATCAAATTGCAGAAGCTTTAGATGATATTCTCCCAGAGGCTTTTGCCGTGGTTCGTGAAGCGGGTCGCAGGGTACTGGGAATGCGTCATTTTGATGTGCAGTTAATTGGTGGCATGGTGCTCCACAATGGACAAATTGCAGAAATGAAAACCGGGGAAGGTAAAACGTTGGTGGCAACCCTGCCCGCTTACCTGAATGCCCTAACTGGTAAAGGAGTTCATGTTATCACTGTCAATGACTACCTAGCGCGTCGGGATGCGGAATGGATGGGACAAATCCATCGATTCTTAGGGCTTGAAGTGGGATTAATTCAACAAGGGATGGGGGCAAATGATAAGAAGCGTAATTATGCTTGTGATATTACCTATGCTACCAATAGTGAAATAGGGTTTGACTATCTGCGGGATAACATGGCAACTTCCATGGATGAAGTTGTTCAACGTCCATTCAGTTATTGTGTTATTGATGAAGTTGATTCCATTCTCATTGACGAATCTCGCACGCCATTGATCATATCCGGTCAGGTGGATCGCCCCAGTGAAAAATACATACGGGCAGCAGAAGTAGCAAGCAACCTAAACCGCAAACCCACGGAAGAAGCTGATGGTGACTATGAAGTGGATGAAAAAGCCCGTAATGTATTACTCAGTGATGAAGGCTTTATTCGATCTGAACAACTATTAGGAGTCAAGGATTTATTTGACCCCAAGGATCCCTGGGCACATTATATTTTCAATGCAATTAAAGCCAAAGAATTATTTCTGTTAGATGTCAATTACATTGTCCGCGAGAATGAAATTGTTATTGTGGACGAATTTACAGGTAGGGTAATGCCGGGTCGTCGGTGGAGTGACGGCTTACACCAAGCAATTGAAGCCAAGGAAAAGGTGGAAATCCAACCTGAAACCCAAACATTGGCAACCATTACCTATCAAAATTTCTTCTTACTTTACCCCAAACTGGGGGGCATGACGGGTACCGCCAAAACCGAAGAAGCGGAGTTTGAAAAAATTTATGACTTGCAAGTCACCATCGTCCCAACCAATCGCTCCACTGGTCGCCATGATTTATCTGACGTAGTTTATAAAAATGAAGAGGCAAAATGGAGGGCAGTTGCTGAAGAATGTGCCCAGATGCATGAACTGGGTCGTCCGGTACTGGTGGGAACAACAAGTGTTGAGAAGTCAGAAATATTATCCTTTTTACTGGATCAATTGAAAATACCCCATAACCTCCTCAATGCCAAGCCGGAAAACGTAGAACGGGAATCTGAAATTATTGCCCAGGCTGGACGGAAGGGGGCAGTCACCATTTCAACCAACATGGCAGGGAGGGGAACGGACATTATTTTAGGGGGGAATGCTGATTATATGGCTCGGCTGAAAGTGCGGGAGTACTTTATGCCTCGCTTAGTGAAGCCTGAGGATGAGGGTGAGTTTAATATTTTTTCTGTGCCTGGGTTGTCTGGTCGTCCAGGGGGACAGGGCTTTGGGACAGGGAAGAAAACCAAAAACTGGAAAGCTTCTACAGATTTATTTCCAACCCAACTTTCCCGCAATACGGAAGTATTACTGAAGGGAGCGGTGGATTTTGCAGTCAAACAGTATGGGGAACGATCTTTGGCTGAACTGGAAGCGGAGGATAGGGTAGCTGTGGCTGCTGAAAAAGCACCAACCCAGGATCCGGTCATTCAAGCACTGCGGGAGGCCTATAATGCCATACGCCATGAATATGAAGTATATACCCGTCAAGAACAACAAGAAGTGGTACAACTGGGGGGGTTACATGTCATTGGCACGGAACGACACGAGTCCCGTCGGATTGATAATCAGTTGAGGGGACGGGCTGGACGACAGGGAGACCCTGGTACTACGAAGTTTTTCCTAAGTTTACAGGATAACTTGTTACGGATTTTTGGTGGCGATCGCGTGGCTGGCATGATGAATGCCTTCCGAATCGAAGATGACATGCCCATTGAAGCCAAAATACTCACCCGTTCTTTAGAAGGGGCTCAGAAAAAAGTAGAAACCTACTACTATGATATGCGTAAGCAGGTTTTTGAATATGACGAAGTGATGAACAATCAACGGCGAGCCATTTATGCTGAACGGCGGCGTGTGTTGGAAGGATTAGACCTGAAAGAACAGGTGATCAAATATGCTGAGCGCACCATGGATGATATCGTGGAAGCCTACGTTAATCCTGACTTACCTATGGAAGAATGGGATCTTACCAATTTGGTCGCCAAAGTCAAAGAATTTATTAGTTTATTGCAAGATTTAGAACCATTGCAATTGGAAGACTTAGCCGTGGAGGAAATTAAACTCTTTTTACATGAACAGGCACGAATTGCCTATGACTTGAAAGAATCTGAAATAGACTCCATCCAATTGGGTTTAATGCGACAGGCAGAACGGTTTTTTATTTTACAACAAATTGACACCCTGTGGCGGGAGCACTTGCAACAAATGGATGCCCTCCGGGAAAGTGTTGGGTTGCGGGGATATGGACAAAAGGATCCATTGATAGAATACAAGAGTGAGGGGTATGAGTTATTTTTGGAAATGATGACGGATATTCGCCGTAATGTAGTCTACTCCTTATTCCAGTTCCAAGCCCAAGCTGCAGAATAACCGAGTTAAGTGCTTGAGCCATGCAACCCGTGCTAGTCCTTATTTGCCATTAAATCCATGCCCTGTGAAATTGAAAGTGAATTAACGACGGCTGTCAACCGTCGTCGCAACTTCGCCATCATCTCCCATCCTGATGCTGGTAAAACCACCTTAACGGAAAAACTATTGCTCTATGGGGGAGCCATCCACGAAGCAGGGGCAGTGAAAGCCCGTCGGGCAGAACGGCACGCCACATCCGATTGGATGGCAATGGAGCAACAACGGGGTATTTCAATCACATCTACCGTGTTGCAGTTTGAATACTTACAGTGCCAAATCAACTTATTAGATACCCCTGGGCACCAAGATTTTAGTGAAGATACCTATCGCACCTTGGCGGCGGCTGATAATGCAGTGATGCTAGAGGATGCGGCAAAGGGACTAGAACCTCAAACCCGTAAGTTATTTGAAGTGTGCCGAATGCGGTCTATTCCAATTTTTACTTTTTTCAATAAATTAGACCGTCCTGGACGGGAACCATTGGAACTATTGGATGAAATTGAACAGGAATTGGGGTTGCATACCTATGCCGTGAATTGGCCCATTGGGATGGGCGATCGCTTTAAGGGGGTTTACGATCGCCGCCATCAAAAAGTTCATCTTTTTGAACGGAGTCACCATGGACGAAAAGAAGCAATGGAAACCGTCATTCATCTCACCGATCCCCGCATTGAAGACTGGTTAGAAACCGACCTTTACCATCAATTAAAAGATGACTTAGAGCTTTTAGACGAATTAGCCGCCCCATTTGATTTAGATTTAGTCCATCAGGGTAAAATGACCCCAGTTTTTTTTGGCAGTGCCATGACTAATTTTGGAGTGGAACTGTTCCTAAATGCCTTCTTAGACTATGCCCTTAAACCCAGTTCCCATCCCAGCACCCAAGGAGAAATTGAGCCATCTTATCCTGAGTTTTCCGGGTTTGTATTTAAATTACAAGCCAATATGGACCCCAAACATCGCGATCGCATTGCCTTCATTCGGGTCTGTTCCGGCAAGTTTGAAAAAGACATGGTGGTTCACCATGCCCGATCCGGCAAGTCAGTGCGATTATCCCGTCCCCAAAAATTATTTGGACAGGACCGGGAATCTTTAGAGGTTGCTTATCCGGGGGATGTAATTGGGTTGAATAATCCAGGGGTATTTGCCATTGG
>CAIUCS010000144.1 GCA_903897715.1 uncultured Synechococcales cyanobacterium | reverse complement strand
TTATCAACCGTGCGAATTTAGGGATGGAAGTGATGCATGAGCGGAATGCGCACAATTTCCCCTTGGATTTGGCAGCGGGTGAGGTAGCGCCTGTGGCAATGGTTGCCCCTGCTATCCATGGTTAATTTCAATTGATGGGATGAATGACAAAAGGTGTGGGCAATGTCCACACCTTTTTTGTTGATTGAATGTGTTGACTAGTTTGTGTCAGAGGTCAAACTTAGGTTGAACGAACCTATCCAGTGAGTAAATGATGATGACGTTTCCACCTGAACTGATTGATGAACTGCTCAAAGATTACCGTAATCTAGACGATTGAATGGGTGAAGGTGAAATCTTGAACAACTGACCAAAGCTCTGATAGATGGATGTTTGAATGCATAACTAAATGTAACAAGGTAAAAGGTAAAACGATGAAAAAGTTGGATGCACTCAAGCTCGTTAAATCTCACTAAGAGGAGCTGCAAAAGTTAGGGGTTAAGTCGCTCAATCTTTTTGGCTCCGTTGCCCGTGATCAAGCCAACTCTCAAAGTGATGTAGATATTTTAGTGGAACTAGTTGAATCTATTGGCTTCTTTGATTTTTTTCGCATTAAACATTATCTGGAAGATCTTTTTCAATGTCCTGCTGATTTAGGGACAGTTGACGCTCTTAAGGAACATCTCAGGCAACCGGTTTTGGAGGAAGCCATTCATGTCTTCTAGATCTGCAAAAGAACGAATTCAAGATATTCTCAACGCCATTGATAGCATTCAAAGCCAGACTGCTGACATGAGTTTTGATCAATTTAGCAAGATGAAACCATCGTTAAAGCTGTGCTTTATGACCTAATTGTTACTGGTGAAGCCGCGATTAATATTCCTGCTGACGCTCAAGCTTTAGCCCCTGAACTTCCCTGGCGGCTAATGAGGGACATGAGAAATATCATGGCTCACGAATATTTTCAAGTAAATCTACGAATTACCTGGTCAACGATTCAAAATAACCTCTCTCCCCTGATGAACCCATTACAACAATTACAGGCAAGTTTATGAATCCATCTTATTTTTTCAAAGCCTCTCGAAACTCATTATTGACAAAATCGTTGACGCAGCCTCTCCTGTGGAGATGGGACTTTACCGATGAAGAACAAGGGCGACCTCATCAACTACGACATCAAATACCCCATGGGCAAAGACAACGGAGGTGACTGATGATTACACTGCCCCTTAACTCTAGACTTCAATCCCGATTAGGAATTACCCCCGAATAACTTGCTGAATCTTGCCGGCGGTAGCAGGTTTCTGAATTGGCTTTGTTTGGGTCTGTCCTACGCGATGATTTCTCCTCTGATGAGGACTCTTTGAAAAAATCAGAATACAGGAGGAACTTTCATCCCTCTGACCGTACGTTAAACTACTCGGAGCGATTCTCTCTCTCCTAATTATCAAGTGAAAATTCCCCACAATCTCTGTCAACAATTGTCTTTACAGACGGGGCAGGAATTTACGTTGATTAACCTGAGTTCTGTTTAAGTGGGCATAATTCCGAGAGCATCCAATTCCATCTGAGTGAAATTTCAGGTGGTCAAAAAATGACGGGATTCTAGCCCAGTCGTCTAGGGCATATAATGATGATATGATCTAATAGATATGGGGTACGTTGACATCAATGGGTATGTGAACGTAAGTAAGACTTTTTAGAGAGGCAGTTAGTGTTGATCGCTCTACCTGTTAGTAGTCAATTTATGCTGTATGACTGGATAATCTTTAGGATTTACTTTCCTGCCGACTCTTCAGCTATCCATAGTAGTCTGATAAATCTCAGGTTTTAGTATACCTTTCAACAACCTTAATTGGGATACTTGTACCCTTGGTCTTAAACAGTGAAACCTTCCATAACATTAATTTATTTTTGAGTCTATGGCTATACCAATCCCTCTATCCCTATTGATTTATCTTGGACTGGCTGGAGTATATTTACTTGTCGTTCCCATTATTCTTTTCTTTTATTTACAATCCCGGTGGAATAAGGTGAGTTCCTTTGAACGGGGATTTATGTATTTCCTAGTCTTTATGTTTTTCCCAGGAATGCTACTGTTCTCACCATTCTTGAACTTTCGACCCAAACCTCGAGAAATTAAGGTTTAGAAACATTAATCTCCCCCACTACTTCTTTGTCATGGATAAATGGGGAGCAATTCCAACTCCTGAATCTTATCTGTTGGTTTGATTGATGGGGTGATAGTTTATCCCTGATTACAATTTGTTTTACCTTTGAATTAGTAGTCGAAGACCCATGCGTAGAATTGATGTATTAATGATTGGAATCGTTGGCTTATTTGTTGGAGGAGGAACTTATGTATTCTTCCAGAATGTGGGTTTTGATTCTATCCAGGCTGGGTTATGGACGCAATTCCTATTGGTTTTAATTGTTTTGGGTTGGCTGGTTTCCTACTTGTTTCGAGCTAGTCATGGCAATATGACTTACCATGAGCAGATAAAGCATTATGGGGAAGCGGTTCTCCAGAAGCGATTAGAGGCAATGACTCCTGAAGAATTAGAAGCTTTACAAGCTCAGATAGATGCTGAACACGCTAATTAATCATGGATGTGTGACACCCTAATTATTTGACATTGGTTGCCTGCCAGAACATAAAACAATCCTAGTGAATTCCTGGTTAAATCTGGGGTTCAGCTTGTGTTTGTATTTACTTCATCCATTATTCATCTGACCAACTTTCTCCCCTCATTTTTCCATGACAACTCGAATTTGTATTCTTGGCGGCGGCTTTGGTGGGTTATATACGGCTTTACGGCTAACTCAACTAGCTTGGGAACCCTTCGATCGTCCAGAAATCATCCTGGTGGATCAAAACGATCGCTTTCTATTCCTCCCGTTACTGTATGAGCTGGTGACTGGGGAACTGGAAATTTGGGAAGTTGCCCCTCCCTTTATGGAATTACTAGCATCAACCCAGGTGCAATTCCTGCAAGGAACGGTACTTAAAATTGATACAACTGAAAAACAAGCTTATCTTCAAGATGGATCCTCTCTTCCCTATGATCATCTGGTATTAGCTTTGGGGGGAGAAACTCCCCTAGATTGGGTGTCGGGAGCCGCTGATCATGCTTTATCATTTCGTTCCCTCAATGATGCATACTTATTGGAGGAACGGCTAAAAACTCTGGAATCCAAGGAAACCGATAAAATTCGAGTAGCGGTTATCGGGGGGGGGTATAGTGGGGTGGAGTTGGCTTGTAAATTAGGCGATCGCCTAGGCGATCGGGGGCGATTACGCATTTTAGAGCAAGGAAGTCAAATCCTTAATGCATCCTCTGATTTTAACCGCAACACTGCTCAACGGTCTTTAGACAGTCGTGGAATCTGGGTTGATTTAGAAACTCGGGTTAAAGCAATTTCTACTGATTCCCTAACTCTTGAATACAAGGGACAGACGGATGTTATTCCCACTGATTTAGTATTATGGACTGCTGGAACACAGGTGGTCAGTCCGATTAAGGAGTTACCCTTCGAAAAAAATCAACGGGGACAATTGATCACGTCATCGACTCTCCAATTAGCAAGTCATCCGGAAATATTTGCAATTGGAGACTTAGCTGCAACCCAGGATGGAAGCGGACAACCCCTTCCTGCTACAGCTCAGGTTGCCTATCAACAAGCTGATTATGTTGCCTGGAATCTTTGGGCTGGTATAACGGGTCGTCCCCCACTTCCTTTCCGTTATTTCCCCTTAGGTGAGATGTTATCCTTAGGGCTGGATAGTGCTACTTTGTCTGGCTTAGGACTTAAATTAGAAGGTACACCAGCCTATGTATTACGACGACTTGCGTATCTTTATCGGATGCCTACCCTTGATCACCAGTTGAAAGTTGGTTTCAATTGGATAACAAAGCCCCTCCGTGAACTTATTCAAAGTTAGAATGGCGAATTAAATAATGTGTGCAACGACCAAACAAAACCCAAGACCTACAACATTTATAGCTTAAAAGAGTCCTGTTCCTTTGGATCTACTCAGGGCATTGTACAAGTAAAAGATGACGATTGCTGAGGAACTATCATCAAATTAACTGAAAATAGAAATGGTAGAATAAAGTAGTCAAAAGGAAGTATATTTTCGAGAAAATCAAGCCTTATCAATCGATTTTTCTCTCACTAAGCAAAATTAGGCATACCATGCCTCGACACAAAACTAACCCCAATGTCAGAAATAGAATGAAATACTATTAATGGCTAAATTCGGTTGGTTGTCTCGTCCATCAGGTCTAAGATTCGGGTTAAACTGACTTTTTTATTTGCTAGAGTCTTCATTTGCAAATCTTGTGTTTATGATGAAAGCCTTTCAGGCATCCAAGCAGTATTTTCGCCATCGGTGGAATACCCGTAGATTTGAAATTGATTTCCTTCCCTGGAAAAAAACTACCAATACTCCTGTTCTTTGCGATGAATCAAAACAAGAATGGACTGACGTTTCCTCTGTTTCGACTCAACATTTACCACCCAATAATGTAATTGAAGAAAGTGACAAAATCCGGGCAAAAGATGAATCGAGTGAAACTGTCTCCCAAGCCTTAATTCCTAAAGCAGTCCGTTTGCAAAAGTGGGGTTATCGCATTCATCCTCCTTTATTTTTAGTTATTTCAGTAACCTGTTTGACCGCCACCCTAGGACAACGATTTTATAACCAACCCCGTTTAGATGTGGGACGACCTGCTCCCCAAACCATATATGCTCCTGCTTCTGTTGAAATCGAAGATATGGAAGCCACTGAAACCCAGCGTAAATCAGCACGAATAGGAGCTACCCCAATTCTCACTTACAATCCTGAGGTTAATGACTACATTGAAAAAAACTTGGAAAGGGTCTTATCCCTAGTTAACAAATTACGTCAACAAGTGGATAGCATCCCCTATGCTGAGCCGTCATTGGTGTCTTCCTCTGTACAACGATATTTACGACAGGCATCTGATTCTGAATGGCAACTTGTGGTGAAGTTAAGTCAGTCTCAGGGGCTTGATCCATCCCAATCTTTACCTGACTTACAACGACAGGCGATCGCCCAATTACAGAATTTACGCCAAGTTCTAGGTTTAGAAGCCTATCGTGGTTGGTTAGTCCAATGTACTCAAATTCGTGCCCAATATAAAATAGCAATCCAGGCTTTAAACTTGGACAACTCTCTTATTCCTGTTAACTCATCCGTTGTCAGTTTTTTTGATCTGTCTGATCAGGAATGGAGTCAGGTTCAAATGGGGGTAAGAGTAGCAAGTAAACGAATTTTAACTCAAGGACTCCCCCCAGGTCTACAAAATGATATTTTAACTAAGACAATTCGGGTTCAACTGGATAATTTAATTTCAGAGCGGTTTTTAGCGATCGCCAGTTCAATTTTGCTATCCGTCCTAGAATCCAAATCAAGCCTTATGCAGGATTCTGAAGAAACCAAACGTCTTGCCCAGCAAGCAGCAGAAGCTGTCTCACCAGTTATGGTTAAAGTGGGTAAAGGGGATGCAATCGTATTTGTGGGTGAGAAAATTACCCAATCTCAATTTGTCCTATTAGATCATTTTCGCCTCAGCCGTCGTGAATTTAATTGGTTAGGTTTTCTCGGCTTCAGTGGTGCTATCACCATGGGAGTATTATTCATTAGGGTTGTGGAGGGTCGATTTCATCTGCGTTTACGGCGCAGGGATCATGTACTACTGTTACTACTCACCCTAAGTACTCCTTTATTAGTTCGGTTCGGACTGCCATCAACCAACTTATTGGCAGTAGGGTTATTAAGTGGTTCTTTTTATGGAACAGTCATTAGTTTAGCCATTACTGGATTACTGTTGGTTATTTTACCCTTTGGAATGGAAATAGACATGGGTTATCTGTTTTCCAGTGCCATCGGTGGCTTATTAGGGGGGGCTTTGGCAGGACGGATGCGATCGCGGGAGGAATTAGCATCCCTAGGCGGGATTCTTAGCCTAGTACAGGGCGGTGTATATTTGGCAATCAATGCCACATTCAGTGCTGCGGCCGGTCCTGTTTGGTTTACACTTGTTACCACCGCAGGGTTACAAGGTTTAGTGGGTCTTTCTTGGAGCATTGTGGCATTAGGCTTAAGTCCCTACTTAGAGCATTTATTTGATTTAGTAACTCCAATTCGGTTAGCTGAATTAGCTAATCCCAATCGTCCTTTACTCAAACGAATGGCAACAGAGGCTCCGGGTACTTTCCAACACACTCTGTTTGTTGCCACCCTGGCTGAATCTGCTGCTCAAAAACTGGGATGTAATGTGGAATTAGTTCGGGCGGGAACTCTCTACCATGATATTGGCAAAATGCACGATCCTCTAGGGTTTATCGAAAATCAAATGGATGGTATTAATAAACATGATCGATTAGACGACCCTTGGCAAAGTGCATTAATTATTAAAAAACATGTTTCCGTAGGGTTGGAAATGGCACGGAAATGTCGGCTTCCCCGTTCTGTAACCAATTTCATTCCTGAACATCAAGGCACCATGCTGATCAGTTACTTTTACCATCGGGCACAACAAATGGCTCAGGAAGCCTTAGAACAAGGTAAGCCCCATATCCAAGTAACGGAAAATGATTTTCGTTATCCCGGTCCCATCCCCCAATCTAAGGAAACAGCCATAGTCATGCTTGCCGACTCCTGTGAAGCGGCTCTGCGTTCCCTAAAAGATGCAACACCCGATGATGCTCTACTCATGGTGAATCGGATTATTCGTAGCCGATGGCAGGATATGCAGCTTTCAGAATCTGGTCTCACTCGTAGTGAGTTAATGGAAATTGCTGCTATTTTTGTACAGGTCTGGCAACGGTTTAATCACAAACGAATTGCCTACCCAAAACCGATTGCTTACTCAGGACAGGTAACATCCTCCCTCAGTTCCCTTTAAGGCAAGGGAGAAATAAAGAGGTTTCCGGGATATAGTGTTCATTCCATAGGTTACCCAATGATTACTTTATCCGCAAGTGTCGATAGAACCAAGTACCACCGCCCATTAAGGCGGCAGCCAATGCCAATGCTCCCATCAGGGGGATAACATCCCCTGTTTTTATGGCCTTCAACCCTGAACTACCAATCCACACATAGGGTAGTATTCCTGGTGGAGTACCCAAAGTGGTTCCCAACAGAAAATCTCGAAAACGGACAGAGGTTACCCCTGCTGCAAAATTCACTAGACCGTAGGGAATAACCGGTTGTAGTCGGATAGCAAACATGTAAAACACTCCGCCCTGACTAATTTCCCCATCTATTGCATCCCACTGACCCGATAAACGCTGCTTCACCCAACGATGACCAACGGTTCGAGCGAATAGAAAGGCGATTACGGCGGCAATTACGGCGGCGATCGTAGTCCACAGGGTTCCAAACCACAACCCAAAAATGACTCCGCTGGTTAGATTAAGGGGTGTGGAAGGAAAAACAAAAATAGTAATTATTATATATAGAGTTATGTAAATAATGGGTGCCCAAACCCCGGTCTGCCTCAATCCACCCTGGACTTGAACAGGGTCTAACCCTCCTAATCCGTATAGGGCGATGATGGTTATCACAAGGCATCCCAATATAATTAAAGTAAAAGTTGATTTTAATTTCATGGTGTTGGATACAAATCATACGTCCCAATAGAGCAGAAAGGCATTCCGATTTATTTCTGTGTACTTAAACTCAATTTGACATAACTGTTCCCATTCCCCATAGTAAAAAAGTATTATAATCTAGTTTGATCCATAAGAGCCAATTTTCAGTGACTTATTGGAAAAATTCTCATTAGTTAAGGCTTATTGAGAATAAAAATCTTCTAATCTAGTGTTTTTAATGCAAGGCATTACCTATAGTGCGTTAAGAAACGTGTGCGGCTGCCTGGCGCATCCATCGACTTTGTTATAGCTCATGGCATTAAGTATAATATAATAAACCCATGCTACTAACGTATCAGTACCGATTGCAACCAACACTGCTACAGGGGGCGACCTTGAACCACTGGGGAGAATTGTTGCGTCGTACCAAACTTCAGTTCCACCGTTGCAGTCTGACAAGTGAGCCAATTGGGGATATTCCAAGCAACGTAGATTACTCGGCTAACCTTACAGAAACGAAAGGATTATTTTCTGAGTACAAGGAGATTTATGCTGACTGCCAACAACAGAATGGACTGGGGTTGGATAAATCCTGGAAGGGGTGGTTAATTCCTGATAAAATTGGTAAGAGAGGAGGTAAGCCTAGATTTCAGAAACAGGGGGATATTTGTTCTTTCACCTTGCCTAGAGTCAATGCCCAAAGGCTGGGTTGCACTTAACAGATGGCATAATAAAGCTGTCAAAAATTGGTGAGATTCCAGTTGTCCTCCACCGTCCAATCCTTGACGGGTTTCCCATCAAACAAGTAACCATTGTCAGTAAAGCGGAGGGTTGGTATGTGAGTTTTGCCATTGAAGATACCACTGCCCGTCAACGGAAAGATTTTCAGTATTCTGTAGCTCATTATTTATGTATAGCCTATGATCGGATTGGATTTGAGAAACTGAATATCAAGGGACTAGCTAGAACCAGACTAGCTCAATCCATACTCCATGTTCCATGGCAGACATTCTTGACCATAGTGCCAGCAGTAGGGGTAAAACGCAGCAAGCACCCTCAAGAAGTTGATGCCAGAAGCAGGAGCATCCAGTGTTGTGAGAAAAGTATTGTTAAAGACTTGTCGATTCCAGTTCAGGATTGCCCTAATGGTGGAGTCAGTTTAGACAGGGATTTAAACGCAAATTTGAACCTACTTAAACGGACGGTGGGACAACCGTTTGCTGCTGGTGGAGGCTTAGTGGATGCACAGTCTGTCAGACAAGAACTCTCATTTGTGAATTTGGGAAGCCCCGTCAGACCGCTCTTAGCAGTTGACGGTGGGATTTGTCACGGTAAGACGTGAAACGCTCCCTACTGGGGGGCGACTGTAGCTTCCCCCAGGGATGGAGAGACGGAAAACCCCTGCCAAATTCCACTCCCATGGAGAGAAGAATTTAGCTTGAGGAAACTCTAAGTTTCAAGTTAGATAAGGTTTACTGAATAAACTTCCTTCCTGTTTTTTGTTTTTCATGCTCACCAAATCCAATTTCATCCAATGTTTTCAAAATCAGCAAGAGCTTTACCAAGTGTTGCTAGATGTTCAACAACGTTGTTGGAAGAAGAAACAAGAGCAAATTATTAGTATCTCCTTTGAAGTTTTACCCGTAGATCCTCTGGTGATATTGGATCGGTTTTTAATCAATAAAGAGTTCTATTTTTATTTTAGGCAACGGGTACGTCCACCCCATCCCCCATTGAGTTTCAATGGTACGACCCATCTCAATCCCCTTCATCCATCAGAACTGAAAGATTCTGATTCACTCACCCAGGGTGGATGGGAAATAGCTGCCATTGGTTTAGTGCCTCAGGTTGAATTAGAAAAAGATTTGAGCCAAATACAATACCCCCCTAGTGACTCATCCTGCCTCACCCAATTTGATCAGGCGAAGACCCTAATTCAAGCTTCCCTTGCCAAAACCATTTCCATTGGTCGATTGGACTTACCATTTAGTGGTCCCCATTTCTTTTGTAGTTTTAATTTCTTTGATCGGAAAACTTCATTAGGTGTTCCTTCCCGTCCTTATGATGATCAAAGATATCCCAAGTCTACTTTTCCTACCGCAATAGTGTTCATGCCTCAATGGCAGATTGTCCGCCATCAGCATCATTCTCTGGTCGTAACCAACCATGTTATTTCAGGTGAGACTAATATTCATTTTTTAGCTTCTGAAATTTGGGAAAAACTTCACCTGATTCAACATTTACATCACAAACTAATAATTCCCTGTCCTAAAAATTATGGTTTAGAGAAACGGGATGTAGTCAGTGAAGAACAGTTTATCAAGGGTGTTAATTCTGCTTTACATGCCATCGAATCACAGCAATTACATAAGGTTGTTTTAGCTCATGCCTTAGATGTAACGTCTCCAAAGCCATTTCAACTAGTTGCATGTTTAGAAAATACCCGCAGTTTGCATTCTGATTGTGCTGTTTTTGCCATCGGGAATGGACAAGGACAAAATTTTATTGGAGCAACTCCCGAACGTTTAATGAGTATCACGAATGATGGTTTGTTTGTTGATGCTTTGGCTGGTTCCGCTCCCCGCGGAGGCACAACGATGGAGGATGACTGGTTGGGGCATCATTTAATGAGTAGTCAAAAGGAACTGCACGAGCATCAAGTAGTTGTGGATTTTATTAGTCAACAACTGATTAACGTAGGATTAACTCCCCAGCGATCGCCTGTACCCACCCTACTAAAGCTCAACCACATCCAACACCTGCAAACCCTGATTCAATCCGTTCTGCCCACCTACATCCATCCCTTTCATATCTTGGAGGTTTTACATCCTACTCCAGCAGTTGCCGGAGATCCACAGCAAATTGCCTGTCAATTCATTCGCCAATATGAACCATTTGAACGAACACTCTATGCTGCTCCCCTAGGCTGGATTGATTACCAAGGGAATTGTGAATTCGTTGTGGGTATCCGTTCGGCAATGGTGGGGGGTAATCATGCCCGTCTCTTTGCTGGAGCTGGAATTGTTGCCGGTTCTAACCCAAATCGGGAATGGGCAGAGATTCAGCTCAAACTAAAAACATTATTGGATGTACTAGTTTAATTTTCAAGATTATTGATTTTCAGTGGTGGATTGTTCTGCCCATAAAGGCTCCCACCCTGAATAACCTAACCATAATGCTAATGGATCGGTTATGGGGGTTGCATAGGGCCAATGACGTAAATGTTCAGTTGTTTCCTGCCGTTCAGGAGGTTCTAAACCCAATCCAAGGCATAGGTGACTGAGTACGGATATAAATCGGTGATCATGTCCAGGAAACCCGATATGGGCATGGCTATATTCATGGACAACCAACCCCAGCCAATCATCAGGATGAACCCGTCCCACATCAATCAAGATGGTGATTGGTTTTGTTTGTAAATTACACAAACCATCAATGCCAAAAGATTGGGCTAGGGGGGCAGCTAACACCTGTATGGATCGACGCTCCCATCGGAAAAAACAATTATGACAGGCATTAAGATGGCGGTCTAAAATGTGATTGACGGTTGCAATGTGGCTGCTTATCCAGTTACACACGGAAACTTGATAGTCTTCTTTTTCAAGTAAATCGACCATTTCAGGGTTTAAACTTAGATGCCGAACTGTTGCTAAGTAGGTCAATCCAAGGTTTAAAGTCTCAATTTTTGACATTCAGTCTCACATTAATTCCTGTTAGGGGAGTATGAACGGTTTCATCGAAATTCAAATCTAGTTTGTGGCATACTCCCGACCCTGACACTTTAGGTAGAGGAAGCTCCCCCTGTCTATGAACCTCAGCATTTTATCGTGACTCCATGTCCTAGACCCATGTTCTAGATCGGTACACCAGAGTGTATGTCTCATTCCATCCATGGTCTCCAGTGGGATGCTCCCTTTGGGATAGGTCATAGCTTTTCGCTGATGGGCTAAATTGTTAAACTATCACGATTTACTAAACTCCAATCCATTAGCAGTAGAATACCGATCCATGAAGCGAATAAAGCGGTCCCAGTCAGCGGCTGATTTTATGGAATACGTTACTTCTAGTGCATCTGGCTTACCATTTACAAACCTTGCCCGTACCTCTCTTGTACTGATCTCCCCTTCATCATCTACCATATACATGCCAGTGATTTCTTCCGTGTTGGATTCCTCCAGTGCTTTGGGTTGACCAAAATAGAACTTTGCCACCCCACTGTTGCCATCTCGGGCGCGGGTTAACCGTATATCTGGAATTACGGTTTCATCAACTCCTTTGGAAAACTGAATGCTAGCTGCCATCAATAAAGCCCTCGTTAATATTGGTTTGTAATTTTACCATCATACAGAATCGCGGGGGACTTAAATGCTACATCCCAAATCTCCTATTTTTTGGGTGAAAGCCATGTTTTCTCGATAATCCACTGGGCAATCAATGACAGCGGGTACATCCTGCTCTAGGGCAGATTGTAAAATAGGGATTAACTCTGGGGTTGAATTGACACGATACCCTTTTAGTCCCATGCTTTCAGCTAACTTAACAAAGTCGGGGTTTCCAAATTTAACAAATGCTGAATGACCATATTGAATTGTTTGTTTCCATTCAATTAAGCCATACCCACCGTCATTGAAAATTAATGTTACAAAGGCGGTACCAATGCGTAAGGCCGTTTCCAACTCTTGGCAGTTCATCATAAACCCGCCATCACCGGTGACGGCTACAATCTTTCGTTCAGGGTGTACTAATTTGGCGGCGATCGCCCCTGGAATTGCAATTCCCATGGCTGCAAACCCATTAGAAATCAAACAGGTATTGGGGCGATCGCAATGGTAATGCCTAGCCATCCACATCTTATGGGCACCTACATCAGAAATAGCAATATCATCCGGTCCCATGACCTGTCGTAAGTCATAGATTAACTTTTGCGGTTTGACTGGAAACCCCCCATCATGGGCATGGTGTTCATAATCGGCACGAATATCATGGCGAAGTTGAATTCCATAGGGCTCACTTTTCCCCCCGCGATCAGACCGACGCATAATTTCAGCTAAGGAATCAGAAATATCCCCCACCACCTCTACCGCGGGGATATAACTGCTATCAATTTCAGCCGGAGTGGAATTAATATGAATAATTGTAATCCGTCCATCATGATTCCATCGCTTAGGTGAATATTCAATTAAATCATAGCCAACCGCAATCACCAAGTCCGTATGGTCAAATCCACAATTAATGAAGTCCCGTTGTTGTAGCCCCACCGCCCATAGCGCCATGGGATGGGTGTAGGGAATCACCCCCTTGCCCATAAACGTATTTGCAACTGGAATGTGTAACTGGGTGGCAAATTCAGTCAATGCATCACTGGCATTCGCCCGAATAGCACCATTTCCGACCAAGATTAAGGGGTTATTAGCATGGGAAATTAGGGCGGCTGCCTCATTAAACCGTTTATAGGCTGCAAAAGTAGCCTCTGGCTCCTCTCGTCGTAGGGGAGACCCCTCCACTGCCATGGCAGCAATATTTTCGGGTAAATCAATATGAACGGCACCAGGTTTTTCCGACTGTGCCAGTTTAAAAGCCTTTCTAACAACTTCAGGAGTAATGCTGGGTCGAACAATTTGAGCATTCCATTTAGTTACCGGAGCGAACATTGCCACCAAATCTAGATATTGATGGGACTCGATGTGCATCCGGTCAGTCCCTACTTGACCTGTAATAGCCACTAGGGGAGCCCGGTCTAAATTGGCATCAGCCACCCCAGTAATTAAATTAGTTGCTCCGGGTCCTAGGGTGGACAAACAAACCCCAGCTTTACCAGTCAATCGCCCATAAACATCAGCCATAAAAGCGGCTCCCTGTTCATGGCGAGTGGTGATAAATTGAATGGTAGACTGTTCTAGTGCTGCCAAAACTTGGAGATTTTCTTCCCCTGGCAATCCGAATACATATTCAACCCCTTCATTTTCTAAACATTGCACCAACAGGTCGGCTGTGTTCATAAAGAATCCTCTCAATTCACTGGTTAACGAGGGTTCCTGATCAGGAAACGGACAAAAAAGAAAAAATAACCTTATTTAGGTCATTCCCATGGTTAATAGTGTAGAAGCATTGTTTTGCCTTGTCGATGATTACCGGAAGGTACTTGAATTAAAATAACGGCTGTCATCCTAAAGAATAGAAAGTTTCACTGCCCCTATGGTGCC
>CAIUCS010000143.1 GCA_903897715.1 uncultured Synechococcales cyanobacterium | reverse complement strand
TTTCCCGCCACTGCTTCCAGTAACACATCCGAATCCGCCATCGCAACCAACCGACTAACTCCTCAGGTGATAGATCAGCTAGAGACAATTGAGGGGATTTAGCAGGGCTTTGAGGAACTGAACTCTGGTCAAACTCGCCCCATTGGGGATTTCGTTCAAGAAATGCAGCAAAAGTATGGCATTTCAGGTTGAAATTACCCCAGTTGCGGAAGCCCAGACTAAACAAGCCTATCGCTGGTATCAAGAGCGTAATCCTGGGTTTGTTGATCGTTGGTTTCGAGGATTAAGGAATGCAATTGCTACTCTACAGAATAAGCCTCAGTGTTGTGCCTTAGCACTCGAACATGAGATTTTTCCAGAAGAAGTATGGCAACTTCTTTATGGGCAAGTCAAAAATGTATACCGAGTGATTTTTACGATTGGAGATGCCACAGTTTATGTGTTGTATGTTCGCCATAGTGCCCAAGCACCGCTGACGCTAAATGATATAGAGGAGCTTGAAGGTGGCGTTTAGGCTTTCAATACATCGGTAATCCTAAATTTTCTCAGTAAGTTGCGCGGCATAATTAACCTCAGTGGAAGAGTCACCCATCCCACTGGTCTATAAACCCAGACGTGAGATTTTCACCTCATCCAGCTCCTCAATATTTTGGCGATCGTTTGCCGTTTTAACGGGATGACAATGGGCATGAAGAAGTTGGAGATTTTACTGTTTGCAAAAACCTTGTAAAATAAATATCTTGCCGGGTGTGATATGCCGCCACAAGAGCGATGGAGCCTATGCCGTCTTTGATACCGCTGCTAGAATAGGGTAAATTACCCCCAAGTCATGTAAACATCATGATTTCGAGTACTTTTTCAATCAAGGTGTTATGCTACACCCCGCCTCATAACACATAGTTGCCTACCTAGCAGAATAAAATCTGAAGGTAAATTAAGGGTTTATGCTATACTGTTTGCTGAATATAGGGAAGATGTCTCAGCGTCAGATCGATCTGCGGATGAACCGTTCAACCAGTACGCTCTCCCGTGAGATCAAACGAAACAAAACAGAAGAAGGATACTATTTACCGGATCAAGCTCATGAGAAAATGCAAAAGCGACGTATAAATGGGAAGAAAAGATTTAACATCTCATTGGAAACTATCGAAGAGATTAAGCATCGCTGGCGGCAGTGCCATAGTCCAGAACAAATAGTAGGACGAATGAAAAAAGAAGGGTTAGCCTCAATTAGCCATGAAACACTTTATCAAATGTTCTATAGCAACTATGAAGAACTCGGAAAGCACAAAAAATTCTTAAGACAAAAGAGAAAACAGAGACGTAGAAAAGGCTCAAAACAAGAGCGTGGAATTATTTCAGGTCGTGTAGGAATTGAAAAAAGACCAGCGATTGCGAATGAGAAAATAGAACTTGGTCATTGGGACAGTGACAGAGTAATAGGAGCGAATCATGAAGGTGCAATAGTAACTCATGTAGATAAGGCATCTAAGTTTTTGCTGGCGAGTTTAATCAAAAGCAAAACTACTGAACAAGTGTTTCAGGCAACCATAAAATTGTTTTCAAGATTAAGCAGTGAGCAGACAAGATAATAACATCAGACAATGGAAAAAAATTTAGCAAACACAAAGATATGGCAAGAGAATTAGGAGTCAGCCACTATTTTGTAAACCCTTATCATTCATGAGAAAGAGGATTAAATGAGCACACAAATGAAATGCTTCGGCAGTTTTTTTCAAAGGGTACAAACTTCAAAATAGCAAAACTAGAGGAGGTACAAAAAGTGGTAGATATGTTAAATAATAGACCTAGAAAATATCTTGACTATCGCACTCCATTTGAGGTATTTTATAGTCAAT
Source organism: uncultured Synechococcales cyanobacterium (assembly GCA_903897715.1). Lineage (GTDB taxonomy): Bacteria > Cyanobacteriota > Cyanobacteriia > CAIUCS01 > CAIUCS01 > CAIUCS01. The sequence goes on along the minus strand of CAIUCS010000143.1, from coordinate 10,904 downwards.
CACCAGCATCTGTTGCACTTCATATTTGAATTGTCGATGTTTCTAGGTATTCAAAGTTAAGTATAGATTTTTATGCTGTTTATCCTTGCAAATTAAGTGATAGGCTTGCATAATCCATTCCATTGCAGTTTAATTACTGGTTATGTACGAAGAAAAACAGCCTGACACTATATAAAAACGGAGAAATTACGAATGTCAAATATATTAAAAGCAATATTGAATATTGCAAACAACCCAATTGTTAAATTAAAGAACAGCTATTCTGGAAGAAATACAATCAACAATATTGGGGAAGCACTTGAAACATATATACAAGATGCATTTGCTGGTACAATTAGTGAGAATGATTCTGTGAAAAGAAATCAGGCAATATCAAATATTTTTTCTTACTTAGGAAATCAAAATAATCCACCTGATATAATAATAAAAGAAGGTGATGCTATAGAAGTAAAAAAGATTCAAAGTAGAGGTTCCGCAATTGCCCTCAATAGCTCCTATCCAAAGCATAAGCTGTATTCGACAGATTCAAGAATTACCGAAGCATGCAAAACATGCGAAGCATGGGAGATCAAAGATATTATTTATGCCGTAGGTGTAACAAGTGACGATAAATTGAATCATTTATGGCTGGTTTATGGCGATTGTTATGCGGCAAGCAAAGAAATATATTCAAGAATTGGTGACAAAATAAAGAGTGGAGTTCTTGAAATATCAGATATTGAGTTTTCTGAAACAAATGAACTTGGGAGAGTTAATAAAGTAGACCCTTTGGGGATTACGAGCTTACGAATCCGAGGATTGTGGCATATTGATAATCCAATTAATGTTTTCAGGGATATTTACACCGCAAATGACTCCAATGCCTTCAATTTATCTTGCATAATGAGGAAAGATAAATTTGATTCATTTACCGAAAATGATAAGAAATCAATTGAGAAAAATAGCAAGATTTCTATTTCAGATATAAAAATCAAAAACCCTGATAACCCTGCCCAGCTACTGGAATCAAAATTAATTGTAATGGGAGTAAATTGATGAAAATAGTTTCACTTTTTTCAGGAGCGGGTGGCTTAGATAAAGGTTTTGAAGCCGCAGGTTTTAATACGATATGGGCAAACGAGTATGATAAAGAGATATGGGAAACTTACGAAAAAAACTTCCCTGAAACTGTGCTAGATAGACACTCAATCAGAGATATATCTTCAAAGGACATCCCTGAATGTGATGGTATTATAGGCGGTCCTCCGTGCCAGAGCTGGAGCGAGGCAGGAGCATTGCGGGGAATAAATGATCATAGAGGACAATTATTTTTTGAATATATTAGAATATTACGAGATAAAAAGCCTAAGTTTTTCTTGGCAGAAAATGTTTCTGGGATGCTGGCAAAAAGACATTCGGATGCAATAGCCAATATACAAGAATTGTTCACTGAAAGTGGATATCGTTTATCGTTTACGCTATTAGATGCTGTTGATTATGGTGTGCCTCAGGAGAGGAAAAGGGTGTTTTTTATTGGCATAAGAAACGATTTAAATTTTATCTTTGAATTTCCTAAACCACTGAAGCTTAAGTTGGTTTTAAAAGATCGTATATTAGATATTCAAAATTCGGCACTTCCTGCAAAAAGCACACAAAAAACAAATGGTGACGAGTGTATTTTACCAAATCATGAATATATGACTGGTGGATTTTCTCCAATATATATGTCGAGGAATCGTGTTAGAAGTTGGGATGAGCCGTCATTCACAATTCAGGCAGGGGGAAGACATGCACCGATTCACCCCCAAGCACCCAAGATGAAGTTTATAGAACAAAATAAACGAATTTTCATTGAGGGCAAAGAGTATTTGTATAGAAGGTTAAGTATCAGAGAATGTGCAAGAATACAAACCTTTCCTGATAATCATATTTTTTACTATGACACTTTGATGGCAGGATACAAAATGGTTGGAAATGCAGTTCCTTGTAACTTAGCGTATTGTTTGGCTAAAAGCATAAGACAACAAATAGTAAATAACGAAAAATCATATAACAAAACGCTGCACATGGACACGCTTTACGCCCCGCTCCAAGCTTGCCAGTGAGCTTTGTCGTTAGGTCGCTTTACCTTATCTGTGAGACAGTTCATCAACGCTGTCTGTATGGGTCACACTTTTGTACTGTTAAGTCCTGTGGTACAATTGCACAAAATTGTGTAGTTTGAGTTACATAAAGTAAAATATTTCAGTGATCTTACTTGATTAGAAATCGTGTTTCTGGAAGATACAGGAAATCAACCGCCGAGCTTATTTAGGTTGAAATATTCAAACAGAAATTTTACTCAGAGGGAAGCCTGGGGAAAGAACTGCTTTAATTCTTCTCTACCTGCTTCCCTATGCTCATATTTCGCCAATTCAAATTTGAAGTGCAACACCTAGAAGCTTCCCTTATATGAACTCATCGGCTAACCAATCGATACTTGTTTGCTGACAGTTTCCAATTACCTCTCGGTCTTCATGGAATACCACAAAATCATCCGCATATTGCACTAATGCTGGGCATTTTCTTTGCAGACTGTGTTTTGTAATCATCATTTCTAAACCATGTAAGGCGATATTGGGGGTTCCTTCGTTACTTTTGTTGAACAATGTCTCATGATTGATGCGGTCGGTAGTTGCCAGGGACGGAAAAAACAGGTCTAGAATAAATTTCCTTACAGTTTTTAGTCTTTCGTCTCTCCCACAGCCTAAATCCGTCATAACCTAATCTAGCCCGACTTTAGGGAGAATTATTGGGGGCATTCTCCATGGGGAAGCCAACCCTCCTCCAACCGTGTTAGAATGAATGAATTACCAATTATCTTAAGAAGGTCATTTGCTAGTCGTTTGACCTAATCGGAGTCTTCCCCTATGCCCATACAGCCTACCGATCTGCGGAACGAAATGTCCCGCTCCTACTTGGAATACGCCATGAGCGTCATTGTAGGACGTGCTCTGCCAGATGCCAGGGATGGGTTGAAGCCAGTGCATCGACGGATTTTATATGCCATGCATGAACTGGGGTTGACCCCCGATCGCCCCTTTCGTAAATGCGCCCGTGTGGTGGGGGAAGTGTTAGGGAAATACCATCCCCATGGAGACACTGCCGTTTATGATGCCCTTGTCCGAATGGCTCAAGACTTTTCCATGCGTATGCCCCTTATTGATGGACATGGCAACTTTGGTTCCGTAGACAATGACCCCCCTGCCGCCATGCGGTATACTGAATCGCGACTGCGTCCCATCAGCACGGTTGCTCTACTACAAGATATTGAATCGGATACCGTTGACTTTGCTGATAATTTTGACGGCTCCCAACAAGAACCCTTAGTCTTGCCAGCCCGTTTACCCCAACTTTTACTCAATGGTTCTTCTGGTATTGCAGTGGGGATGGCGACCAATATCCCTCCCCACAACCCTGGTGAAATCATTAATGGCTTATTGGCTCTTATTCGTCATCCTGACATCACCAACGCTGAACTGATCCAACTAATTCCTGGTCCTGATTTTCCCACAGGTGGTCAAATTTTGGGGCTATCTGGCATCCATGATGCCTATACCACCGGGCGTGGTTCAATTACCATGCGTGGTGTTGCAACCATTGAAACAGTAGAACATCGGGGGCGAACTGAACGGGATGCCATTATTATTACTGAGCTTCCTTATCAAACCAACAAAGCTGCCCTAATTGAAAAATTGGCAGAAATGGTTAATGACCGTAAGTTAGACGGAATTGCCGACATCCGTGATGAAAGTGACCGGGATGGTATGCGAATTGTTATTGAACTGAGAAGGGATGCCTATCCTCGGGTTGTACTCAATAACTTATATAAATTAACACCACTGCAAACCAACTTTGGAGCCAACATGGTGGCTCTAGTCAATAATGAACCCCAGACGTTGACATTGAAGCAATTTTTAGAAGTATTTCTCACCTTTCGTATCGAAACCATTGTCAGACGTACTCGGTATCGGCTACGGAAGGCGGAAGAACGAGACCATATTCTCCAAGGTCAACTGGTCGCTCTGGCTAACTTAGATGCCATCATTCATTTAATCCGTACTGCCGCCGATACTCCCACTGCTAAGCAACATCTAATCCTTAACTATGGATTAACAGAAATTCAGGCAGATGCCATTCTCCAGCTACAACTGCGCCGACTCACCGCATTAGAAGCGGATAAAATTCAACAGGAGCATGATGACCTGTTAACCCAGATCACTGACCTGACAGATATTCTAGAACGACGGGAGCGGGTACTGCAACTTATTGAGACGGAACTGGCAGAATTAAAAACCACTTTTTATTCCCCTCGACGAACCATTATTGAGCATTCAGGGGATGAAATTACGGATACGGATTTGATTGCCAATGAACAAGCAATTATTTTATTAACCGAACGAGGTTACGTTAAACGGATGCCTGCCAATACCTTCGAGGCTCAGAACCGAGCTACACGAGGTAAATCAGGGACTCGAATGAAGGATGATGATGGCATTGGGCATTTTTTGGTTTGTCGAGACCATGACAAAGTTCTATTCTTTAGCGATCGCGGTGTTGTATATTCCTTATCCGCTTACCAGATTCCCACTGGTTCCCGCACCGCTCAGGGCACTCCCATCGTCCAAATGATTTCAATCCCAAAGAATGAAAAAATTACATCCATGGTGGCAGTGTCAGAATTTAGCAGTGAAGAATATTTAGTCATGTTAACCCGTAAGGGCTACATCAAAAAAACAGAACTTGAGGCATTCAGCCATATACGTCCCAATGGTTTAATTGCCATTTCCCTAGAAGAAGGGGATCAGTTGCGATGGGTTCGTCGAGCCAGGGTAGAAAATAGCATTATTATCGGCACCTGTTTGGGGATGTGTATCCATTTCCGAGCCAGTCATGAGCAACTCCGACCCTTGGGCAGGTCTACCCGTGGTGTGCGAGCAATGAAGCTTAAGTCTGCCGATGAATTAATTGGAATGGATATCTTGGAGGGACAAGTTGTCGCTAGTCTTTCCCATCTATTAGAAACTGAAGGGGATCCAGACCTAGATGAATTGATTCAGGAAGAAGCGGTGCTAGAGGGGATAGGTCCTTGGGTGTTAGTCATTACTGCATCTGGTTATGGTAAACGAGTTCCAGTGTCCCATTTTCGATTACAAAAACGTGCTGGTCAGGGGCTTAAGGCAACTAAGTTTAAGCTCCACACCTCTGACCAAATGGTCGGATTAAAAATTGTGAACGAAGAAGACGAATTAATGATCATTACATCACGGGGCATCATCATCCGACAAACGGTTAAAGCCATCCCTTCCCAATCTCGAACTGCAACCGGGGTTCGTTTGCAACGACTGGACGAAGATGATGCCATTGCTGCCATCGCCCTAGTTCCTCCCATTATTCAAGACACCCCTGACAATGAAATTCTGCTTCCCCCCCAATAAAAGCTGGGGATGGGGACAGGGATCCCCAGTTCTTATTGGGGAAGTCATTAGGTAGTCATACTTTCCTCAGGATTACTATTTACCAACTGTCTTTCCCTATCCAGCCTTCGTTTACGGGCATAGAGTTGGATAATGACCGCCATACTCATGATTAATGCCACTGTTCCCCATGTGGTCACATCCACTGGCAGATTATTCTTAAAAACTGCCAGAAGAACCACCAATACTAAAACAACTGTCGGTACCTCGTTGAGTCCCCTCATACCCTGTCCACTCCATCGGCAGTGACCATCAGCCAACTGCCCCATCAAACGACCGCAATAAAAGTGGTATCCCATCAATAGGACAACCAGGGTTAATTTGATATGTAGCCATCCTGCTTGTAAAACAGTGGGTTCAGTTGTCACCAACCCCACTGCCATGGCGATGGTCAATACCATCCCAGGGGTGGTAATCAGGTTGTATAGCCGTTTCTCCATCAATGTATATTGAGTTTTCAAGATAGAACTGGCAGGTTCTGGCTGTTGGTCAGCCTCTAGGTGATACACAAATAAACGAACTAGATAAAACAACCCTGCAAACCAAACTACAATTCCAACAAAATGGAATGCCTTAAACCAAAAATAAGCCACTGGTACTCTCCTATGCAGTCATCAATCAGATGGAATAGCGAAACAACGCATCCAGATAAACTCGGGCAGCACGGCGATCGCAATTTCCATTTTGCATTAAAAATAAAGATAACGCTGCGGTATAAACCCGGTCTTGGTCCCAGTCTGGATGGCTTTCTAAATAGGACTTAAGGGACTCATGTAAAACTTCCGGGATTTCCGCTAGGATACTTACGTTAATATTCATGTAGACTTTGCTCCTGTACCGTTGAATGAATTGGACAGCCTTCGTTCCTTTCCCTTGAAAAGGGGTGGCATTGGTTAACTCCATGGGGATGATTGAAATCAACCTTTTAGGTTAAGCCATGATTAAAAAAAAGACACAGTGGACTACCGATCGGGTAATTAAACCGACCGATAATTTATGCCATGAATGGGGGAACGAACCCAATACCGATGGAATTTAACCCATTGTCCAGTGGTTCCGATGACAGATGGGCAACGAACCAACCCTTAAACAATCCCAGTTAATTCCCCCAAAAAGTAGGAGTGACTGGATTTATCCAGAAAGGTATTCGGTTGTTATTTATGTCAGTGGAACTATTGTGACGAGCAAAGTGATGATTGTCAATGATGCGAAATGTTGCGATCGCCTTCAGGATTTAAAAAGACTTACGAGAGATCAAGGGTTTTAAGCTATTTTTTGTTACATTCCGTAATCAAGGAGGAATGGATTTATCTAGAGACCGGGGAATCCCCAATTGAACCGTAAATCCCGATTCGTGCCCATCTGTCTGTGGATAAACCTAAATTATCTGTGGAAAATTCCAAAAAATTCTGTGGAAATACTGTGGAACTTGTGGGGAAAATCTGTAATAAAAATAAGAAATACAATTTCAGAAGTTTTTTTCAAGTCAAGAGTTTGTGATTATTTATTCTTCCCCATCCCATGGGGAACCAATATGTTAAAACTAAGTTAAGATACAGTTAAGGAATATCTATATTAAAATGGGGGTATGCCATGGACAGGCTTGCAGATGAGAAGCGAAATTTCCTTTATCCAAGTCATCGTTATTATGGGGTATTTAAGCCGGAGTATTTAGTATTTAATGCAAATTTGCAGGAATTTTCCCAGCGGGTTTCCCTTATTTGTGCATTAGAGTCAGGGGCGAAGTTAACTCCTTTAGATGCCTTTCAACAAATTAATGGGCTGTGGGAAGAATTAACCCATTGTAAAAATACTTTGGGCATTGGAGATGATAACCAGGCATACCCCGAAATTTGATGATCCGGGGATGCTTGGGGGTTAACTGCGGAGGGAAACCTGGAAATGCTCCTTTAATCCCTCCCGAATAGCTTGATGAATCGGATCCACTTCTCCATCCGTCAGAGTGCGATCGCCAGAGCGATAGGTCAACCGAAATGCCAGGCTCCGTTGCCCATTGGGAACCGATTCACCATGATATTGATCAAATAACTCCACTCCCTCCAGCAGGCTATCCCCCAACTGAACAATCAGTCGTTTTAAGTCCCCCACTGTCACATCAACGGTTGCAAAAAACGCAATATCCCGTTCTAAAGCTGGGAAAGTAGAGAAAGGAGTAAACTTAGGAACTAAATTTGGTTCATCACCCATGGCATCCATCACCACCTCTAAATCCAACTCAAACACATAAATGGCATCTGGTAGCCCCCGTTCCTGCCGCAATTGGGGATGTAATTGTCCAAATATCCCCAACCGCTCCCCCTGCCACCACAATGAAGCAGTCCGACCAGGATGTAATCTGGAATCACGACGGTCTGGTTGGTACTCCACCAGTAGTCCAATTTGATTCAACACAGACTCCAACATACCTTTGGCAACAAACCAGTCCATAGGTATATCTCGTCCTCCCCGTTGCCAACGCCCACGATAGGGATCCCCTCCCAGAATCCCTGCCACCCGTTTTCCTTCCAACAATCCTAATTCGTCAGAATAAAACACCCGTCCTATTTCAAAACTATTTAAGGGGGGGTTCCCCTGTTCTAAATTATATTGAAAACTATCAATCAAGCCAGACAGCAGTTCAGTTCTTAGGGCTGAATACTCGGTAAAGAGGGGATTATTGAGGATAATTTGGCGATCGCCCCCCGACTTCACTAAAGAATAATTCATGACTTCCGTAAAGCCAGCGGCTAACAGAGCCCATCTTAGCTTTCTGGTGAGGGTTTGTTCGAGGGATAGATACCCCAGTTCTGTTTTTTCAGGTAAAGTATCACAGAAACGGTTGTAACCATAGAGACGAGCCACTTCTTCAATTAAATCAATTTCCCGTTCTAAATCTCGGTAGCGATGGGGAGGAATAGTCACCATCCAACCGAACGGTTCATCCCAGGGTTGTAACGTACACCCCAATGCACACAAGCTAGATTCCACATCGGTAGCTTGTAATTCAGCCGTTTCTTCGGCATCAGAATGAAGTGAATCACCATTTGCACCCGCTACCACAGGACCCAATATCTGATGGATTCGTTCCATCCGTAAAGGGATAATACGGTCAGGGGTATCATGGGGACTGCCTTGACGATCAATCCCTTGGGTAACAACCCGTCCCCCAGTCAATTCAACCAATAACTGCAAGGCACGACGGCAGGCAATAGGTAATGCCACTGGGTTGACCCCTCGTTCGTAACGGGCAGATGCCTCTGTACGCAACCCCTGAGCACGGGCAGAGCGACGAACGGCAACTGATTCAAACAGTGCAGCTTCCAGTACAATGGTGGTGGTACCACTATGAACCTCCGTTTCCTCTCCACCCATGACCCCCGCTAATGCAATGGCATGATCATGGGCAGTAATCACTAAATTCTGGGGACGCAGGATGCGGTTTTGCCCATCCAATGTTTTCAACGGTTCCCCATCCCGGGCAAACCGCACCCCCAATGGTAGCGGAAGGGGAGATTGGGTGAGATGGGTGAGGACATCTCCATCAAAGGCATGTAATGGTTGTCCCCATTCCAGTAGTACATAATTGGTGATGTCAACCACCCCATTAATTGGGCGAATCCCGGAAGCCTGTAATCTCCGTTGCATCCATTCCGGGGAGGGTTGCACTGTAATGCCATCAACAATAGTCCCCAGGTAGAAGGGACAGGATTGGGGTTCAGCGACCCTGACCTGCAAAAGGGTTTCATCCCCAGTTGGGGATAAATCTGGTACTTCTGGCAGGTTCAGGTTGGCGCCAGTGAGAGCAGACACCTCCCGGGCGACCCCCACCATGCTGAGCACATCAGCTCGGTTTGCGGTAGAAGAAAGATCAAAAATAACATCATCCAAACCCAGTAGGGGGCGGGCATCCATCCCCACCGACAGATCAGAGTCGGGGAAAATGTGGATGCCTGCTGATTCCTTCGCTAACCCCAACTCCGCCAAGGAACAAATCATGCCCTGGGATAAAATTCCCCGTAGTTTGGCAGGTCGTATCTTTAAGTCAATCTTTGGTAGATAGGTACCTACGATGGCAACTGGTACATAAATGCCTGAACGGGCATTGGCTGCTCCACATACAATCGTCAGTGGACTATCCTGTCCCACATCCACTTGGCATACTTGTAACTTACTGCTGTTGGGATGGGGTTGGCAATCTAGAATCTTCCCTACCACCACTCCATCAGCCCAGGTACGACGATCTTCGATCTCTTCCACCTCAAAACCAGACATGGTGAGCTTTTCAGCTAAGTCGTCAGGAGGAATTGTAATATGAACCAGTTCCTGCAACCAACTAAGAGAAATACGCATTGCTTTTCCTATAACACAATAACTTTTGCTAACTAATTTACTAACTCAATGGAGTGAAAATGAGGGACATTATAGAACGACGCTCAAATCTCTCCCATTTTATAATCTCACCGTGGGATTATAAAGATGGATTCACCAGTCTCATGCTGATGTCTAACCAGGAGGATCGGGTAATGGGAGCACTGGTAGAAATGTAATCTACCCCTGTCTCTGCTACGGACCGGATCGTGGTTAAGGTGATATTACCAGATGCTTCGATGGGAACACGGGGGCGATGCTGACGTATGTATTGTACCGCTTTGACCATCTGTTGGAGAGGCATGTTATCTAACATGATGATGTCGGCTCCCTGTTCAACGGCTTCAATCACTTGTGTCATTGTTTCAGTTTCCACCTCAATGGTGAGTGGATAGGGGACAGCATGACGAACCCTTGCCATTGCCTTGCCTATTCCCCCTGCAGCAACAATATGATTATCTTTCAACATCACTGCATCATCTAAACCCATACGATGGTTGACAGCCCCGCCCACTTGACTGGCATATTTTTCTAAAATCCGGAGTCCCGGTGTTGTTTTACGGGTATCTACCAGACGAGTGGGCAAGTCGGCAATGGCATCAGCATAGTGTCTGGTGGCTGTGGCAATGCCACTTAACCCCATCACTACGTTAAGGGCAACCCTCTCTCCGGTTAATAATGCCCGTAATGATCCATTGATACGGAGGATGATAGTCCCTGGTTCACACCATTCACCATCCTGGACTTGGGGATTAATTTGTACTTGGTCATCTAATAAAGTGAATACTCGATGGGCAATGGCTAAACCCGCCACCACCCCCGCCTCTTTCACGACCCAATAGGCGGAGGTGTGTGGCAAGGGATAAATATCATCCCCTGATAATAATCCATCGGTGGTGCGATCGCCCCGCCCCATATCTTCCAGTAACCAATGGCGTAAAAGAGGATCTAAAATTAAATTAGATGGTAAAACAGCTTTCGTGAATGCCATAACAATTTATATAACTTTAACCTATCCACTTCGTAGGATTACCCAAAGCG
>CAIUCS010000142.1 GCA_903897715.1 uncultured Synechococcales cyanobacterium | reverse complement strand
GCGGGTGGGGGTTCCCACTACTATATTCCGCGATCGGGGTAAATAGTGGACTGCTGACTGAAATCCAAGGGCTACCCAGGTACACCAGGGACTTAGCCAACGGGTTACTTTACCTGGTAATGCATTGGATTCATGCAAAATCACAGGGATCCCCAGCAGTCGGGCTGCTAGGATGGCTGGAGCAGCAATATACCCCCCCGTGGTGAACACTAAATCAAAGTTTCCTTTTTTTAGTAATCGACGAACAACCCAAGTACCAATGAAAAATTGACTGATAATCTTCCATGTCCCCAGCCCTAGCCCTTTCTGAAATCCTTCAACATTGATGGTATGGAGTGGATAATTAGAAGGGACTAACCGAGTCTCCATGCGATCGGGTACCCCTAACCATTCAATGTGGTAGTGATAATTGGATTCAGGGATGGTTAATTGACTGGGGGGAGTGACGGTCAAAAAATCAGCAAGGGCTAAGGCAGGATATAAGTGCCCTCCAGTTCCACTTGCTGCAACTAACAGTCGGATACTTGCTTGAGGTTTCATAAAATCAGCCGGAAAATGGTCTATAACTAAAGTAAGTTCTTTAAAGTAATTTAATTCGATAATTAAGTACCCTTTAGAGGGTAAGCTAACATTCCTTTATATCCTGATTCTAGAATTTTTCTACTGTCATTCAGGGCAGTAATTTAATTCTCCTGGGTGTACTCATGTTTCCCTGCGACTCTTGTTCAGGTTCCAATTCAGAAAACTATCTGTCTTACCTTTTATACTGATGTATCCTATGACTTCCGTCTTACCATTGACTAATCCCCGTAATTTGTTAAGGACTAAGCCTCCCTTGATGAAGGATTTCAAAAAGTGGCGTTTTTGGGGAATAAGTTGGTTGACATTTTGTTTAGTCTGGGGTCATGGCGACTTAGGAGTTAGGGCTACCATAGCTGCCAACTCCCCAGATGCTCCGGCTGAAATCAAATCTTTTCTCATGGGTTTCGATGAATCTGCCAATAACCGCAAACTGAATCGTATCATGGGATTTTATAGTGTTAAGTTAGTCCATGGCGATGGATTAAATTTTCAGACTCTGCAGAAATCATTAATGCAACTTTGGAAACAGTACCCTAACCTAACCTATCAGACGGAACTAACTTCATGGCAGGCGGAAAAAAAGACTTGGGTGTTGCAAACGGTAACCCGTATTTCTGGAAAACTTCAAAAGTCTGGACAGGATGTCACCTTAAAGTCAGTGATCCGCTCTCAACAGACGGTAGAAAACCAAAAAATTATTCGACAAGAAATTCTCTCAGAACAAACTCAGCTTACTTCCGGTTCTCGACCCCCTGATGTGGAGGTTATTTTGCCAGAAACGGTAATGGTTGGTCAGTCTTTCTCCTTTGATGCAATTGTTAAGGAACCTTTGGGAAATGACCTGATGGTGGGTGCTGTATTGGAAGAGCCTGTGAACGCTGGAAAATATTTTAATCCCCAACGGGTTAATTTGGAACCATTATCGGCAGGGGGGTTATTTAAGGTTGGTCGTGCACCTGTCGTTACAGGTAGTCGATGGATTTCTGCAGTACTGATCCGGGGGGATGGGGTCACACGGATTACTCAACGGTTACGGGTTGTTGATAAAACCGTGGTTCAACCAAACAGACCTTAGTGCTGCAGGAAAAGAATGTTAATTATAGTCCTCACCCCTTGATATTTTGTTAAGGTAAAAGATAACAACCATTCTGATTTGTTCAACTACAGAGATTTTCATGAACATTTTAAGCACTTTACTTTCACCCTCTAACGGAAAGCCCCAATCAACGGCACACCATCGGGGAATTGAACTTAAGTCTGCCCGCGAAATTGAAATTATGCGTCAAGCATCCCGGATTGTGGCAACTGTATTGAAGGAAATTGCTGAAATGGTTAAGCCGGGGATGACTACTGGGGACTTAGATGCTTATGCAGAAAAAAGAATTAGGTCAATGGGGGCTACTCCCAGTTTTAAGGGGTATCAGGGTTTCCCCGCTTCCATTTGTGCCTCCATTAATCACGAAGTGGTTCATGGCATTCCCAGTCGTAAGAGGGTGATTCGGAATGGGGACTTGATTAAGGTGGATACAGGAGCCTATTTCCAAGGATTCCACGGTGATTCTTGTATCACTATCCCCATTGGTGAGGTGAAGCCGGATGGGACTCACCTCATGGAAGTGGCTGAAGAAGCCTTATATAGGGGGATTGCCCAAGTTAAAGCCGGGAATTTCCTTCTTGATATTGCGGCTGCAGTACAAGACTGGGTAGAGAGTCAAGGGCTTACAGTCGTAGAAGACTACACCGGGCATGGAGTAGGACGTAATTTACATGAAGAACCCTCTGTGTTTAATGTACGTACCCATAGACTTCCAAATGTAAAACTACGGGCTGGTATGACCCTTGCCATTGAGCCGATTGTTAATGCTGGTTCTAAGGTTACCCGTGTCTTGTCTGACCGCTGGACTGTTGTAACTGTGGATAATAGTCTTTCAGCTCAATTTGAGCATACGGTTTTAGTGACTTCAGAGGGTTGTGAGATTCTAACCGATCGCAACTTGGTTCCCTAAGTTATCTCCATGAACCTGCTTATCAAAGAATTGTATGGGAAATTTCAACTTTATTGTGGACTGCATTTGTAGGATCTCTACCCGCTCTTAGCGGTTGACGGTGGGAGTTGTCCCTCAATTCTCGGCTAGATAGTTTCACAGGATGACCAACTTATCAACCGAAATCTTTATTAGCTTGGGAGTCGTGAATTTCCCGTCTATGGTGGCATTTTATGAAGGGGTACTTGGATTCACTCCCTCACGGTTAAAGTCAGGGCTCTATGCTGAATTTCATCACTTGGGAACCCGCTTGGTGCTCTATTCTGTACCCCCTGAAAATCTTATTAATCCTATCAAAAGGTCTTACACTAGCCCTGGTTTAAGTATTTGCCTTCAGGTAACTGAATTAGAGACATTGCTACAGCAAATCAGCGGGGCGATCGCCCACTCCCCAGTTCTGTCTACTGTGACCATAGGAACCATTATGAATCAATCCCATGGACGAGAAGTGCATCTTTCCGATCCAGAAGGAAATCGGTTAATTTTATATCAGCCAATTCAAAAAACAGCGACCCCTTCTGCGTAAGACTTTTATTGGTATTCCCTCCCTAGGGAGATTGGTTAAAATTACACCCCATCTGGGAAGGTTGGCAGCTTCCGAGAGGCACCTAACGGAATAAGTAAAGTCTGACCATGGGATGACGACGGCGAGTAATATTGATTTACAATGGTTTGGATTGGCAGTACACTGAATGCCCGCTAAAAGTATTTCCCCTGATTGACTGACAAAACTTCTCAGCCGAAAGCCCTCTCCCGATGGGAGAGGGAACCGGAGGGGTGGATCGGCTCCCCTCGCCCCCTGGGAGAGGGGTTGGGGGTGAGGGCGTACAACTTTTGTCAGTCAATCAGGTATTTCCCAGTAGCACTCCCCAAAGATGTTAGAAATATTAATGATTTATGTTTTAATGATTATTGAGTGAATTACAGGAATGGCTATTATTTCTACCCGATCACTAGTCCAGTCAGATCCGATGAATTCCTCTTCAGCATCGCCAAGCCCACCCCCTTCTGAAATTTTACCGGCAGCGTCTGATGATCTGGGATCCCAATTGTCTACACCCTCAACAATCGAAAAATCATCAGCCTCTAATCCTTCCCCCCAAGTAGTTGCTGCCAAGTCAAATAAGTCAAAAAAATCGGTTCTTCAACCATCAATCACTGACGAAGACCGCAGCCAACCGGATGAAAAACTACGTCCTCAACGATTAACTGATTATATTGGTCAAAAAGAACTAAAAGAAATCCTACTGATTGCCATTCAGGCTGCCCAATCCCGCAAGGAAAGTTTAGATCACCTCCTCCTTTATGGACCACCCGGTTTAGGAAAAACGACCCTATCTTTAATTTTAGCGGCTGAAATGGGAGTGAGTTGTAAAATCACTTCAGCTCCAGCCTTAGAACGACCCCGTGATATTGTAGGAGTACTGATGGGTCTACAACCAGGGGATGTGTTGTTCATTGATGAAATTCATCGTTTACCCCGAGTGACCGAGGAAATCCTCTATCCTGCCATGGAAGATTTTCGGGTGGAAGTGACTGTGGGTAAGGGGCAAAGTGCCCGAACCCGAAATTTAACCCTCCATCCATTTACTCTGGTGGGGGCAACTACTAGGGTGGGTGCGTTAAGTTCTCCCTTGAGGGATCGGTTTGGTTTGGTAGAGCGGTTGCGTTTTTATGATTGGGATGAATTAACCCAAGTGGTGTTACGGACTGCAGGAATTTTGAAAAGTACAGTGACTGCTGACGGTGCCTTGGAAATTGCTAAAAGGGCGCGGGGAACTCCTCGAATTGCCAATCGTTTATTAAAACGGGTGAGGGATTATGCCCAAGTCAGAGAAAAGGCCATGGTTACCGCTGAAGTAGCCGCAGAAAGTTTAGAATTATTGCATGTGGATCCCCGTGGACTTGACTGGACTGATCGCCGTTTGTTGTCAGTTATGATTGAAAACTTTCAAGGGGGTCCTGTAGGGTTGGAAACTTTAGCGGCTGCAACTGGGGAAGATGCCCAAACCATTGAAGAGGTTTATGAACCTTATTTGTTGCAAATTGGCTATTTGCAGCGTACTCCCAGAGGGCGAGTAACCACTCCTGCCGCTTGGAGTCATTTGGGGTATCCAGTCCTTCTCAGTAAACCCTTATTTTCCAGTGGTGTTGAGCATAAGATCCCTTAGCCCAGCAAAGGGCTTTAATTCCCCAGTAGCATTTTCCTGAAACTCACCCCAGGGAGGAGAACAGCTGCATCCTAATTTTGCAGCCCTCGGACAGGAGAGAAACTTAGAATCTGGTTTCCCTGCTCCCTTTTTGGGAGCAGGGGTTAGGGAATGAGGGCAAACGTCATGGGGCAGGTTAAAGCCCCGCTTTATTCATCCCATACCCACCTCCACCGGGAGTAGCAATCACAATGGCATCCCCTGGATGCATTTTCATTTTCCCCAATCCTGGTAACACTTCTATGGTGCCATCGTTTCGTTCTATCCAATTCTGTCCCATTGCCCCCGGTGCCCCACCTTTCAACCCAAAGGGAGCTGTCAACCGGCGACTGGAAAGAATAGCTACATCCATGGTTTCTCGAAACCGCAAACGACGAAGAACCCCATTACCTCCAGAATATGCTCCCTTTCCGCCACTATTAGCCCGAATATGGAAGCTATCCACGAATACAGGGAAACGAGATTCTAATACTTCCGGATCCGTTAGCCGCGAATTGGTCATATGGGTGTGTACTGCGTCTGTTCCGTTGAAATCTGCGCCAGCACCAGATCCGCCCCCCAGAGTTTCATAATACTGGTACCGGTGGTTACCAAAGGTAAGGTTATTCATGGTTCCTTGGGAGGCAGCCATAATTCCTAATGCTCCATAAAGAGCATCAACAATCCCTTGGGAAACTTCTACATTCCCAGCGACTACTGCCGATGGGAAACGGGGCTTTAGCATGGATCCATCTGGTACGAATAGTTCAATCGGTTTTAAACAGCCAGCATTTAAGGGTATGTCCTCCTCCACTAAGGTGCGAAATACATATAAAACCGCTGCCTGACAAACAGCAAAAGGAGCATTAAAGTTACTAGATTGTTGGGGGGAGGTGCCGGTAAAGTCAATAATTGCCCTAGTTGTTGTTTGGTCAAATGTAATGTTGACTTGAATTTGGCTACCATTATCCAAAGGGTAGGTAAATTGACAGGGGGAATGGATTGTTTTTGCTAGGCGAGCGATGACCCGCCGAACTGCAACTTCTCCTTGATCTTGAACATATTGCATATAGTTTTGAATGGGGATAAGCCCATATTGCCCAATAATACGCCCTAGTTCTTGAACTCCTTTTTCATTGGCAGCAATCTGAGCTTTCAAATCGGCTATGGTTTGGTTAGGGTTTCGAGCAGGGTAGGGACCTTGAGTAAGGATCTGCCGAATGTTGTGTTCTAAGAAATGTCCCTGCTCCACCAACTTTAAATTATCCAGTAATACCCCCTCCTGTTCCACTGTCATGCTATGGGGGGGCATGGATCCTGGGGTCACTCCACCAATATCTGCATGGTGACCACGGGAAGCAACAAAAAATAAAGGGTGGGGTTGGGAACCTACTTCTGACTGAAAAATAGGAGTGATTACCGTAATATCGGGGAGGTGAGTGCCTCCATGATAGGGATTGTTCGAAACGTACACATCCCCTGGTTGGAGGGTACAGCCATGGGCAGCAATCAAACATTGGACGCTAGTTCCCATCGAACCCAAATGGACAGGAATATGGGGGGCATTAGCCACCAGATTTCCATCTTGGTCAAAGAGGGCGCAGGAATAGTCAAGACGTTCTTTAATATTCACTGATGTACTGGTATTTTGTAAGGTTACTCCCATTTGTTCGGCGATCGCCATAAATAAGTTACTAAAAATTTCCAAGAATAGGGGATCCACCGCTGTTGGAATAGGGGGATGGGTGGTAACGGGCGGGGGACAATCTGTCCATTGTTGAAAGAGTAAGTTCCCATCCTCTGATATTTTTGCCACCCATCCAGGTTCTAAAACATTAGTTCCTGTTGCTTCAATAATCAGTGCGGGAGCAGTTATGGTAGTACCCGGTGGCAATGTAGGGCGTTCATAAACTGGGACAGTGTGCCACTGACCTGAAAAATAAACAGGATAGCTGGCAGATAGGGGAGCAGTTGGGGAAATGGGAGGAGGGAGTATGGTCCAATCATCTCCTCGTTGTTCCACCACTTCAACGGATAGGGTATCCACCACTAACGGTAACCCGGGCATCTGAAATCCATAGTGCAAATGGTGCAGTTGCTCAAATTCCATCTCCATTTCTTCCCTGGAACCCCAATCAACCATTAAGGTCGAGTCAGTTCCCTGATAGCGTACATAGGCTTTACAACTCAACTGAGGGTTGAATGGGAGATCATCAATTCCTTGTTGATGAAACTCTTCCATCGCTTGCTCAGCTAATTTCCCTACTAATTGATCCAGTTCTTCCATGCCCCCCTCTGTTAATAGCAGATCAATGGTTTGCTGCCGAAGCACTCGTAATTGCGCTAAACCCATGCCATAAGCCGACAAAACTCCCGCATAGGGATGGATGAACACCTGGGGTATACCGATGGATGCCGCAATCCGACATGCATGTTGTCCCCCCGCTCCGCCAAAACAACAAAGGGTATATTCACTGGGGTTATAACCCCGTTGGATGGAAATCTTGCGGATGGCATTAGCCATTTTTTCTACTGCAATGGTTAAGTAACCTTCTGCGACTTCTTCCAAGGTAGGGTAGTTACCAGTGGTATTGAAAATGTCCTCCCTCAGGTCATGGAATTTCTGCTCCACGATTTGCCGATCTAATGGCTGATCACCGTGGGTTCCAAATAGAGAGGGAAAAAACTCTGGTTGGATACGACCTAATACCAAATTGCAATCGGTAATTGTTAATGGACCCCCATGACCATAACAAGCTGGACCTGGATAAGCACCCGCTGAGGAGGGTCCCACTCGGTAACGATCCCCATCAAATTGGACGATTGACCCTCCACCCGCGGCGACGGTATGAATAGCCATCATGGGTGTTCGGAGGCGTACCCCGGCAATTTCAGTTTCCAATTGCCGCTCATATTCTCCTTGGTAGTGGGCTACATCCGTGGAAGTCCCCCCCATATCAAAGCTAATAATTTTGTGGAACCCTGCTTTTTTACAGGTTTCCACTGCACCCACAATTCCCCCCGCTGGTCCTGATAAGATACTGTCTTTTCCCTGGAAACAATGGGCATCGATTAACCCTCCATTAGATTGCATGAATCTGAGAGTGGGATAGCTTGAAGTGGAACGATATTTCCAGCCAACCTTATTTTTATTGTTGCCCTGGGAACCATCTTCCTCCGTTCCAGTTAATTCTTCCACCAGCCCGTCTATGTAGTTCCGTAATATGGGGGATAGGTAGGCATCTACAATGGTGGTATCCCCCCGACTCACCAGTTTTATTAAGGGGCTAACTTGGTGGGAAACGGAAACCTGACGGAAGCCCACCAGTCTGGCTAAGGTGGCAATTTGCTCCTCGTGGGCTGGATATCGATAGCCATGCATCAATACAATGGCGCATGTGCGTATACCCTTTCCATGGGCGAGTTGTAATGCTGTGGTGATGCGCTGGATCTCTGCTTCCGTAATCGGTTGTAGTTCTTCCCCTTGAGCACTGTACCTTTCAGCCACCTCAATAACTTCTTCATAAAGCAACTCAGGTCGTTGAATCTGTCGAGCAAAAATATGAGGACGGTTTTGGTAGCCAATGCGTAAGGCATCGCCAAATCCTTTGGTAATCAGTAGTACGGTGGAATCACCCTTTCTTTCCAGCAACCCATTGGTGGCAACGGTTGTGCCCATCCGCACTTCGGCAATTTGTTCCACCGGGATTGGTTGATGGGGATGAAGTTTGAGGATAGACCGTATCCCATGGAGGGGGGCATCGCTGTAAAGCTGGGAACAGGTGGATAAAAGTTTATGTACAATCACTGTTCCGGTGGGATCAATGGCTACAATATCCGTAAATGTCCCCCCCCGATCAATCCAAAATCGCCATTTTTGATGAAACGCCACCTGGTGATCCTTCATCTCTTCATCCATAGTAGTCTTCGGTTAAGGAAAATTAGAAATTCCCTCTTGGGCTTCCTGTCGCAGTCCAACAGCAATTCGAAATAATTCCTGTCCTGTATGTAAATAGGCTTCATCATAATTCCAGGTAAATCGTTCCAATTCGTCGATACCATCCCCAATTTGATGGAGGCAGTGGTAAAGATTGGCAGCAACTCCAGCCATTGAAGGAGGGTTGGGGATGGATCGAAATTGATGGAGGGCTTTCTTCTGCCACAATCGACTATTAGCCAGGTAGGCTTGAAACCCCTCCATCAGTTCATCATCGAAGGGATCAGCCGATAAATTATCTAATTCTAAGTTGAGGGGTTGGAGAATTTGATAAATTAAGCGGTTGACAGGGAGGAAAACGTGTTTCACCCAATTTTCCAAAGCGATGTCGAATTGTTTACCCGTCTGCCTCTGGTGCTGATATTGATAATACTGCTGATGGGCATGGGCAGAGCGTTGCCCCTGGGCTGCCGGATGATTAAGCTCGTAACTGATAGATTGGTCATAGTCCCGACGACGCTGGGGATCCCCCAATACTTCATAGGCAGCATTGATGAGGGCGATCGCATCATGACTGGCATGGGCAGCCTGGGTATCGGGATGGAATTGTTTGACTAGCTGTCGATAGGCATATTTAATTTCTGCTTGGGTAGCACTAGGGTTGATGTTGAGTGTTTGATAGTAGCTAATTTCGCCCATGGCATTGACTTTACAAAATCATGAATAGTTTAGCTCATTCTGAGTTCCTTCACCTCTAGGATACATAGGCTGATACCCATTCCGTCCCCTACCCTCCATGGAACTTACTATACCCAAAAATTTGACCTTAAGCACATATCATCTTTTCCCCAACCCGAGAGTGAACTTCGTCCCATAACTTGTTACTAAAATTAACTTGGGTTAACTTATTTCTAAAATAGTAATGTGGTACGATTTAACCGTCAATTGGTATTGTTTCATCGCCACTCTGATCGTAACCATACTATGGAGAAGATTTCAGCCTCTATACACCATTGAAAAAGGAAAAATTGAAAAAGGAAAAACTGGTTTGAGTTTGCAACATCATGTATAGCATAACTTTTGAATGGATTGAAAACGAACAACTGCGTTCTGTCAAAATTCATATGGATGGCAAAACCAAAAATCCCCATGCTATTCGTATCGGTCGGGACGATCAACAATGTGATTTGGCTTTGCCCCAATCTGAAAAAACAGTATCCCGGTTACATCTAGAGATATTTCAACCAGATGTCGGCAGTTTTTATTTGCGTAACCTAACCAAAACCAATCCTCCTGAAAAACGTAATCCTGCCATTGTTGACGGACAGTTAATTATGGAACAGGAGGTTCCGGTTCAAGTGGGAACCCAAGTTCAAGTGGGCAAGTTAACCATTACCCTTAAAGCGATTCAAACTACCCAAGCCAAACCACCGGTCAAACCAGATCCGGTTTATATTCTCAAATGCAATAATTTACGCACACCCCACGAATTACCCCTAGAATTTACGGGAAGTAATTGTCCTTACTGTGGTCACTTGGTTCTTAAACCCACTTATGTGCATCCAATTCAATGAAAAAAGTTGCAACATTTTTTATATCCTTTATTTATTGAATCTCCACCACTCCTTTTTTCGGCTAGTGCATCTTTCTACACTAAAGTAACCTCTGCAACCATACCATTTTGAATCCATGGAAGTTCAATTTACTTGGGATGATCCCATTACTGCTGACCAACAGCACCAGACCCTGACCTTACCCATTGCCTTTGGACGGGAAATAAACGAATTACCGGTTGACATAGATGGGCAACCAGTCACCCCATTTCAATTATTTGATGCCAACAAAAAAATCTCCCGGTACCATGCCCTCCTCAGTGAAGTTGACGGACAGTTGATGGTGGAAGATTTTAGCACCAATGGGACTTCAGTGGATGGGGTACGGGTGCAACGAAGTCGCCATTCCCTCACCAGTGGCGGTATTCTTAAGATTGGCAACTATGACTTTACAGTCATTGTCCAGATACCGCAATCTGCTGTTGGCACCCAAGTTGAACAACCTGGTGATGGGGGTACTATCGTGACTCCCATGGAATCAAATGGTACATTAATTGGGCAACCCGAACAGAATGGCACAATCATTCATCCTCCTGTTCCTTCGTCAGCCCTTGGAGGAAGTCCAGTCCCCCCTCCATCCACCATCATTTTCCACCCCGACTCTGACGACCTCCAACCTGAATCCATCCCACCCGTTCAATCTGCTACCCCCCAAGCAACATTCCCCCCCCCTGATTTTTTAGCGGCACAACAGGTGAACGTCAATAATTTACCAACTACCATGCTGAGAACAACCGACTATGCCGCGATTGGTGGGGGGATTGGCAGCTTTGTTTGGGTGGATCATATCCGCATCGGTGGGGTCAAAAAGGATCAAGTTACTGTCTTAGGATTGCAACCAAAGCCCTACGCCCGTTATGAAATGTTACTGCGGAATTGTCAAATTTATCGACACAAGAGAATCCGTTCTGGGTCTGACTCTTGCCCTGATAATATTTGGGGTTGGCCCGGGTATGCCTTACGGGATGCCTGGCGGTCTTTTTTCAGCGGTCAATTACCTGCCGCACTTGGGTTTCTCTGGCAGGTTTTTGCGGAACCTGTTTTTGCAGATACCTATACTCCCCGAGGTAGGGATGTATTTGATTCAATGGACCGGGAGGCTGTACGAATAGGCTGGGATGATATGTGGCGCTATGCCAGTGTTCGTAATATTCGTAAGACTACTGATGGACGCTATATTATTGCCTATTCGTCCACAAGACCGGATGGTCCCTCAGACCATGGCTACTTACTGGCAAAGTATGTACATTTGTGTACCGGGTACCCTGCCATTAAACTATTGGATGACTTGCAGACCTATCGGCTTACCTATGGTGATTTCAAGTCTGTTGTCCACGGATATGAAAAACACGATCATATCTATGAGTCATTAGAACGCAATGGCGGCACCGTTGTAATCCGGGGTTCCGGGATTGTAGCATCTCAAATCTTAGACAAGCTATATCAGGTACGAAAACAAAATCCCCGGGTTTTCATTACCCACCTCAATCGTGCCCCTCGAGAAGGAGTGAGGTTTAAGCTGGCTAAACGATATGTAGAAAACCACTGGGAATTCCAACCCTTTAACTGGCCAAAGGGAACTTGGGGGGGAGATATGCGAAAAATTCTGGAATCTGCCGACCCTCCTCGTCGTCGGGAGTTGCTAGAAGCTTGGGGTGGAACCACAACTGCCAGTCGTGGTGAGTGGCGACGTATTGTCAACGAGGGATTAAAAGAAGGATGGTATACCCTTACCTTTGGTAAAGTCAGTGCAGTGAAACAGGAACAGGGGAAGACAGTGACCTATGTTCAGACGAAACAATCGGAAAATAAAATTCATGCTGACTTTATTATTGATTGTACCGGGTTAATTTCTGACCCGAAGGAACACCCGTTAATCCATGATTTAGTCACCCATTACGATTTGGAATTAAATCCCCAGAATCGTTTACATGTCCAGAATGACTTTGAGATCCCCAAAATGAAAAATGAAAGGGGACGTATGTATGCGGCTGGAATTATTACATTAGGCGGACCTTACGCTCCGGTGGATACTTTCTTAGGTCTCCAGTATGCAGCCCACCGATCAGCAGAGGGGTTGGCGCGAGCTAAGGCACCGGGTATTCATTGTGTTGAGGGGGTAGGTTCTCTCTGGCAATGGATAAAATGGGCTACAAACTTATCACCCTAATATTTACTTATGACACCAACTTTATGGGGACGCTGGCAAACTCGTATATTTCTTCTAGCCACCGTTGGCGCTCTGGTTACTTGGCTATTTGTGGTTGGTATTGTGGGAGGGCATCCCTCTCCAGATTATTGGTGGGTTCTTTTGTATGTGGGTCTTTTGGGTATTGGCTGGGATGTGATCTATAATTTTTTGATCCAATTTATGTGGGATCATGACTGGCCTGGCATATTTCAGTTTGCTGCAGCTGTTGTGGAAGGCTTATTCCTCGGGGGGATATTTTGGATTTTTGGTTTGCCTCCCTCCGTACCCCAAAACCACTTCATGCCTATCCTTTTCATCTCACATTACAGTTTAGTTTGGATATCAATTTATTGTTTTTCCTGGGTAGGAATGCGTCTTCTTTTCCCCCGTTGGCGTTTTCGTGGGGGGGAATGGTTTGGACGCTGGCCTAGGGGTTAATTTATAAGGAAATCATCAGTCCTTTTGAACCTACTATGCTTAGCTCGACTAGAGAACTTTTAGAAACTGCTGGTCGTCATTATTACGCCATCGGAGCGTTTAATGTCTACAACCTCGAAGGGGTAAAAGCGGTTGTGGGGGCAGCGGAGGCAAGTCAAAGCCCTGCTATGCTGCAAATTCACCCCAGTGCTTTAGAGTTTGGTGGGGTAGGGCTAGTTGCTCTATGTTTAGAAGCGGCTCGTGCTGCTAAGGTTCCTATTGCAGTCCATCTTGACCATAGTACCAAGGCTGAAGATATTCAAGTTGCCTTAGAGTGTGGTATGACTTCGGTGATGGCAGATGGCTCCCATTTGCCCTACGAGGGAAATTTAGCTTTTACCAAAGCGATGACAGAGTTAGCCCATCGTCAAGGTGCGATCGTGGAAGCTGAAATTGGTCGCATTAGTGGTACAGAGGATGGGCTTACCGTAGCGGAGAAGGAAGCAAAAATGACTGACCCCGATCAAGCAGTGGAATTTGTGAGGGCTACAAAAGTGGATGCCTTAGCCGTGACCATTGGTAATGTCCATGGTGAATATAAAAGTGAACCAAGATTAGATTTCCATCGCCTTGCCAAAATTCGTAAACTTGTACATGTGCCGCTGGTGCTCCATGGTGCATCCGGATTGCCTGCTGAAGCGATCAACCGTTCTGTTCAGCTAGGGGTGTGCAAATTTAATGTGAATACTGAGGTGCGGCAAGCCTATATGGATAGATTACACCAGGGGATTTGTTCGGGATCGCTAAAAGATTTGGTTGACTCAATGGACGCAGCGATCGCAGCAATGCAAGCAGTGATCACTGAGAAGTTGGAGTTGTTTGGGTCAGTACATAAGGCGCATCTGCACCTATCTCCCTATGCCGAAATGTTGGCGGCGATCGCAAGGGTTGCCCCTACCTCTGGCACTGGGGGTTCCCATTCGCTGGGAAATTAATTGAAGGGAAACAGTCATCCATTTCCCTTCTCCATTACCATTGCTCCACCAGCGATGACAATCAATTTCAATGGGAATGTAGGTTACATTACCGGGTTCGACTGTAACCGCACCACTTCCCCATAGGGAAATTCGTCTGTATCCAAACCACCAGGAATGATCACCCATAGTATAGGTAGTTGAGGAATTTTTTCAGGGAAGTCCCCATATCCATCGGTTAAGTAAATACAAACAGCTTCATTTTGTCCTCCCCAGGTGGTGGCGATCGCATCAAAAAAAGGGCGAAAATCAGTACCACCTCCTCCTTCTGGGGGTGGAATCTCCCCTTCTAAATCCAAGGGATAGGGTCCATAGCAATCAGCATCAGCATACCAAAGCCAACACTTTAGCATCGGATAGGCTGATAAAATGCCTTTCAGTTCTCCCAAGAATATAGATAACTCCTCTTCTCCCACCGAGCCACTGGTATCAATGCAACAAAAAACTTCCACACTTTCCCCTTCAAGGCAATCCAGGTAAAGTCCCTGATAAAAAAAACGACGATCAAACCCAGAATAGTCATTGGGAGTTCGTACCAAATATCGCCAGAGTTGGGTGCGCCAGTCAATTTGTGGCTCCGCAACTGCCAACAAATGACGACTCACTCCTACAGGAATACTTCCAGGTTGATGGGATGCCACCATCTGTGCTTGGTGGATGGCTTGTTTCCAATGGGCTTCTAGGTCTATCTTCTGAGATAAATTTGCCTTCCCACCATTGGAGTTCCCCATTGAATGTGGGGGAGGCAGGGGCTTCTGAGATAAATTTGCCTTCCCATCATTGGGATTCCCCATTGAATGTGGGGGAGGCAGGGGCTGTTGAATGAGGTCTGAAATTGGACATTGTATTTGTTTTTTTTGTTGCATCAATAATTCATAAATTTCTTCAACACTGAAATGCTCCCACTTCGGAACCCGGATTCCGCCATCGGGTAGTTCCGTATTCCCATCTGCAACAATCATGCCATTGACTACAATATCAGCGGCAACATTATAGGGTTCATTCAGTCGGCTCCCCCGTCGCATAGGATGAAGGAGAGCAGCATGGAGTAATTCATGGAGGAAAAGCCCATCTCGTTGGGGAGGGGAAAGCCTATTAAAGGCGTTGGGATTGAAGTATAGGGTACATCCATCAGTAGCTGCCATGGTCACTTGTTGCGTAAACCGTACTTCAGCGAATAAAGCCAAGGTAGCAAAAAAGGGAGCATGTTTTCGTAAACGCAGCCGAGTTGCACTAATGAGTGTTTCCCCCTCTGCTGGATCAAATTCATCATTAACCATAGTCATCCTAAAGTTATTCCAAAATGATATCCCGGAATTCCTGCATGAAACTCCCCAATCGTGGTTCTTGCCGCTTTAACACTGCCAAACTCCCCAACTGTCCCTGACGACGCATGGAACCTACCAAATCACTGGCAAATAACTGTACCCATTCGGTGGCTGCTTTTTCAATTAACCATTGAAATGCCTTCAGGGCATATTCAGGAGTTTGGGAACGAATGGTTAGCCCAATGGTAGTGGCAAACCGGCAGGATGGTTCTTGGGGAAAGGGGATAGCTGCACCGTTACCGGCTACAATCTCATCTAAATTAGGCAACTGTTCATACACTTTTAAGTAAGCCTTAAATTCTGCTGCAGCCCCTTCCCCCACCGCAGATTCAATATCTAATCCAGCCTGATAAAGCTGACTTGCCATCTCCCAACTTCTTGGAGATGGCCATGCCGGTTCGTTCAGGTTTAGTTTGTGTAATAAATTGGGACGAAAGGATAAAAATGATACCACTTGCTCAGCCAAGCCACGACTAAATGCATAGGCTTTAAAGCTATTAAAATCAGAACTGACACTTAAATGTAAAAAGCGGTTAGCTAGGGGGGCTGGCATTTCAAATACTGAGGCTCGATCTTCCTTACGGTTCCCTGCTGCCCAAATATACCAATCCTCAGGCACCTGATAATTCCCAACCTTTCGGTCTAATATTAACTGTTGGGCTACCCCTTGCATTGCCGGTGGTGCCATATTTAACTCGTCTAAAAATAAAATTCCCCGACCCTGTCGTGGTAAAAATTCTGGTGGATACCATGCTGAAGTCCCACTCTGAGGTTTGGTTTTACTATCAGGAATGGCTACTGGCAGTCCTCGCAGATCGGTGGGTGCTAGTTGGCTAAGTCGAATATCAATAAAGTTTAAGCCAGATTTTTGGGCAACTTGAGCCACAATACTGGATTTACCAATCCCTGGAGGTCCCCAAATCATGGTGCTAATGAATAGACGATGGTGAATCAGTTTATCTAAATAAGTGACTAATTCTATGGGTTTGAGAGTCATGGAATTTGTATCTTTCCGTGGTTTTAGTGTTAGGTTATTCCGTCATTTCTGCCAATTCAAGTGTCAATTTTATAGATAAAGAATCTTTAAACACAGTAGATGCCTCAATTCAGGAATAATCCAGGCAGCAAGGATACTCACCAAAATTATAATTTCTAGGGCATTCATCCCTGTTATCATTGCTCTCTCTGAGTTGGTGGTATTATAAGCGTATCAGACTTGCTGACTCTGGATCGTATCGAAATTGGTGGATTGTTCCTTCCTTTATTTTTTCAATCACCCCCTCAATCGCCTCTAGGGGAACCAGAAACCATTCCTTGAGGTTTACGGGGATAGGGGAAAGCAGGATGGGTTTGGCAGCAATGACCTCTGCAACCTACTTCAGCCCTTCTTCCCTTTAAACTGTTTGAGTAGTTCGGGGTCATTCATAGGAGTAGGGGATGATAGGTTAAACGTTCGGGATTAGGGTAGCCAGCTTACTCTTCCAGTCTTCGTCATATCGAAGGACAATGACGGCATATCCGGCGGCTTCGAGGGCAGATCGGGTTATCCGATCGCTATTGCGTTGCTCTGGGGTATCGTGAACAGAGCCATCACAAAAAATGGCAATTTGATAATGTTCACAGTCATAGAAAAAATCTGGTTTTACTTGAACTTCAGCAATATAGTGCTGGGCACTATCAGGAAGTCGAAGCCCTTGATGGTACATTTCATCTAAAACTTCCCGTTCCAGTGATGAATTAGGGTCAGTTTGTGCCCGAAGGTGTTGGTACTTTTTTTCACGGGATTCACCCGCGTATTCCCTGCTTAAAGTGCTAGTGGTTAAGGTTTGGAGAAACTCACGAATGAGATAGCGATCGAGGATGGAATGATCCCACTGGTTTCGATAGGACAGGAGACATTGATAACAGGCTTGTCCACAAGTCTCTTTCTCAAAGCCTGGTGAAAAATGGCAAATCTCTAAGGCTTCTTTTGCGAGCACTTGAAAAGCATGAGGGGTATTGACGATCTGGGATAATACTCCAGCCCCTCCCTCAGAAGACTCCCAAAAGAGCAGATATTGCCCTTGCCCCATCCGCTCTGAGTCCAGCTCCGCTTCTTCAAGTTTATAGATCGCTTGGATCGCCTGAGAAAGTGCATATTGCAGGCTAGCCAGAAAACCTTCTGGATTGGTTTGGGGCGTTACAATGGGTTTAAGGAGGAGGACATTGGCTGTATTTTCTACCAGCAAGTTTACTTCCGTTTCTCGGTGGTAGGGATCCTGCACATCTTCATCTTTCGGATCCCATTGCCCCGTTACTTTATTGAGGTGAAAACCTCGACGATCGCGCTCACTGAGTAGCCCCCGGTTCAGCCGCCAGAGGGTGGCGCTACTGCCATAGGTAAGCTGAAGGAGTAATTTGCCATCTTGATCATGAACCTGAGCATGGTGTTGGCTCTGAGGAGAAAACCGAAAATGGTTCGTAATGCGATAACCATGTTTGATCCGTTCTTCCTCATCACAAGTAATGCGTTCCCTCCGCTGGGTGAGCATTGTCTCTAGGGGGAATAAGGTACTCAGTTTGGCAGGGTTACCGTCAGCATCAGGCGTAATCTTGGCGTTACAATACTCACAATGTTCCCGAATATAACCCTCTGACCCGTCATGGAAGTAGCCGCAGTGGTCACAGAAGGCAGCTCTTTTGTAAGCTCCATCTATTCCCCCTACGGGGATCCGGGTTCGTTTGATTTGGAATTTACTCCCTTCGTAATAAATAATGTTGCGCGGTGCAAATTCTCGGATGGCTACAGCTTTGGCACGGGAGATAAACTCTCCCTGGTTTCCGGCTTTGATAAAGGCTCGGACGGGAATACGGGGGAAGTTATACCCTGGTAAAAAGCCTTCGGAAGCGAAGTAACGATAGGGGTAAAATTCAAGTTGGCTAGTATTTTTACGGCTTGGACTGAGGGTGCCACCAATGAGTAAATCGATCTGGCGTTGCGCCTCATCTCGCATTCTTTCTGCATTTTTCCGGTCGTGGGCAGTGGACTGACCCGTTTCAGCTTTTTGGATCTGTTGGTTCGCTTCCTCCCGTTGTTGGAAAGCATCTCGGTAAAGAACACGCCAGCGATCGCAAGCTCCCTTAAAGGCTCGCAGTGCATGATCTAAGGTATGGCGAATCCATTCTGGAGAGTACCAGGGAGCTTGTTCAAGGTCTTCCAATGCAAAGCGATCGGTCAAAACCTGCTGGGCGGCTTGATAGCATTCCTCTAGTTGGCTTGGACTCAGAGTAAGTTCGTTTTCTAAGTTCTGAGAGAGGGGATAGGGGTAGGGATGGTTGAGATCCAAAATCTGGTTCATGGACTCTTGAAAGTGAACTCCTGTTTTTGCCAGCCAGATAGAGTGCAGGTGAGAACGCACTAATTCTTCATTCCCCAGTTCTAGTTTTGGGGGAATGACTGCACCGGCGACCATTTGTTGGGGGCGCTGGAAGAAGTATTGATCATGCCCACTCCCGATCGCGGCATAGGTGATGACTAGGGCGGGTTGACCGCTCCGCCCTGCCCGCCCACTCCGTTGTGCGTAGTTAGCTGGACTGGGGGGCACATTCCGCATGTGGACAGCATTCAAGTCAGCAATGTCAATTCCTAACTCCATCGTGGGAGAACAAAAGAGGCTTTGGAGTAGACCGTTTCTAAACTTATCTTCCCGATCTTGGCGATCGTCGTTGCGAACTTGACCCGTATGTTCCCGTCCTTCCATACTGCCAATGCCGGTGCCTCCTTGACGGTAGAAGTCTTGGAAGAACTGATTTACAGGAATGGTCTTTCCTTCA
Source organism: uncultured Synechococcales cyanobacterium (assembly GCA_903897715.1). Classification (GTDB taxonomy): domain Bacteria; phylum Cyanobacteriota; class Cyanobacteriia; order CAIUCS01; family CAIUCS01; genus CAIUCS01. The sequence goes on along the minus strand of CAIUCS010000142.1, from coordinate 4,274 downwards.
TCGCTACCTTGGATATATTTCTTGGAGAGGGGGTCAGGAGTGATGCGGTCTACCTTTTGGGCAGTCCAGGTCAGACAAGTGACTTTGAGTTGCACCCCCTGTTTGCTGTGGGTTAGAAAGCCAGAATCTGCTAAGGCAGCAATCAAAGATCGAATCAAGCGATCGTATTCTTCCTCGCTCAGATTTTCTGATCGCCAGGGCCAAGTTTGGGGCGATCGAAGATATTTACCGATACCGCTACCAGAGGTCAGTTTAATGATATTTTTGCCCGTGCCCTTAGCATCGGGAGAAGCCCACCGAGCGGTATAAATTTGTTCCTCTTCAGAAAAGCACCAAGGATCTTTTAAGCTCTGGTTCACGGAGCGAATCAGCTTATCCTGTTCGTCTTCTTGCAAGATCCTGACATCTAAGGCGAGTTCCCTGCGTAATCGGTCTAAAACCGGCTTAATGGCTTGGTACCGCTGTTCTGGCGTAGCTTGTAGAAGGATTGAATTGCTATGCTTCTCCCAAATCCGAGAATCGGCACAGGCTTCTTGAAGATACTGATAGTGAATGCTGAGGAGTCCAGACTGCTCTAGGTTGGGTTGTACGATCCGCCAACCTTTGCGGAGGTCTTCATAAAGTCGGTATTCAATCAGTTTGGCAAAGGCTTCCTCATTAGCGTTGGAACCGTAACTAAATTCGATAGGCTGTTGGGCGTAGTCCTGCTGGGTGAGGTTTAGGTGTTGGAGGACGGCTTGGGTTAAGGTAACATGGTTCAGATTGCCGTGGGTCTGGAGCGCTTGGTAGAGGGCAATTCTCAGTAAGCTGGTTTGTACAAAGTCATTAAAGTGACCCGCTTGCAGGGACGCATCCTGGCGGTTATCGGTAAAGCTCAGGATTTTGCGGGATGTCTCTACGATCGCTTGGCTCCGGCGTAATTGGTTTACGGTAGACAGGCAAAGGAGGGTGGTGGCGGTGCTACGCCCTTCACTGCTGAGGCGAGAGAGTTTACTAAATTCATTTTTCCGGCTGTCGTGGAGAGTGCCGCAGTTGAGACAAATTCGGAAGGGTTTTGCCATAAACCACCCTGCTGTTCCTTCTAATGAGGATTCGGTGATGGTGCCATCGGCTAAAACTCGGATCGGTCGGGGTATTCGGTCTTCATAGCCTTTCTTGATCGTCCTCCCTCGTTTTTTGGTGACGCTAAACCAGGTATCCGGTAAGCGATCTTCATCGTCCCTCTTCCACAGTTCTGGCTCATGGATTGCTACATAGCCACTGGTACTGTCTTCGGTCTCATCGGCAGGGCTGCTGAGGGCACTGGGTAGTAGGGGGTGAAGCTTATTTTGTTCGGTGTTACGGGACACCAGGTAATAGTCTTGTCCACATTCTCGGCAAAAGATGAGGGGATACAGCAGTTTGCGATCGGGGGTGCTGTATTGCCCTTCGAGGGTTAAGAAGCGCTGATCCTTGCCTTCCCATGTGGCATAAACGCTGCCTCCTTGGGAGATGAACTGATGGAGACGGAAGGCTAATCCCTTGGTTTTGGTGCCCCAGAGTAGGAGATCTTGCAGGCGTTGTTGAACCAATTCGGCGGAGCGATCGGTAAGTTGGGCAAGTTGTTTGGCTCCGTCTTTGAGGGAAATGGGGACACGACGGACGAGGTGCCCGTCTTCATCCTGTAACCCCAAGTTCATTTCAATCCAGGCGGCGAGGGGATGATTCCGAAACCCTTCTAGATTTTGCTCAGATTCGGGAGGGAGGTCTTGATCCAGGGCTTCAGCGAGTTCCTGGGGGCTAGGGTCAGGGCGATCGATGGACCTAACCAAGGTTTCATCAATCACCTGCTCTGGCTTGATTTCTGTCCCAAAGAGTTTACTGGCCACATCTGCGACGGTAGCTGTGCGTTGAAGACGATCGCCTTCGGTAGACATGGTGGCACTGGTGCCAATGCAGACGAGATTTTGACCACAGCGCTGGCGAAGCTTTCGGATTAACAAGGATACATCTGCCCCTTGACGACCCCGGTAGGTGTGCAGTTCATCCAAGACCAAAAACTTGAGGTCAGGGGAAGCCACGAGTTTATCTTCCATGTTCCGACTCAGCATCAGTTCCAACATCACATAGTTGGTCAGTAGGATATGGGGCGGATTATTTTGAAGCTCAATTTTCCGCTCTGTGCTTTCCTGTCCGGTGTATTGACCAATCCGAATAGGGGAGTCTGGCACATTGCTTAAAAACTTCTCTAGTTCTCCCGTTTGGGAGTTAATCAGAGCATTCATGGGATAGACGAGAATTGCCCTGACTCCCTGAATCTTAGGATGTTGTAAGAGGTCGGAAAAGATGGGAGCTACATAGGTGAGGCTTTTACCAGAGCCGGTGCCGGTGGTGAGAATGTAGGCAAGGCAGCGGGCAGCTAGGCGGAAGGCTTGCTCCTGGTGATAACGCAGTTGAAAGGGTTCCCCGGTGTCTTTATTTTTAAAATAGTCCAGACAGTCTGGGTGTAAAACCTGTTCTTGGATGAGGGTTTGCAGGCTTGCGCCGGGGGCATAGGAGGGGTTCAGTTGCACCAGAGGATCGGGCCAGAGTTCACCCTTATTGAGTTCTTTTTGCACAAAGTCATAGACTCTGGTATCCCTAATATTGAGGAAGCTATTAATGTAGTCCCGATAGTTATTCAGGATGGAGTCTCGGAGGTTAAAAATGTCGAGGGGAAGCATAGGGAAGGGTGGAGTAGTGGAGTAGCGATATTTTTCTTAGGGGTATTGGAATATTACCAATTTTGAATTTCGGGAAATTGTTGAAAAAACTGATTTATTTCTGGAAGGGATTGATATTGAGCTTTGATATGTTCCCAAACGCTGGGATAGGAATGGCTCTTAAAGTCTCTTTGAAACTGCTGAAGCTGTTGGGCATTTAAGTTTTGCTTCTTTTGCTGATATTCATATAATCTAGCTCTAAAGTCTAGGGCTGCGCTTTTCCTGCCTACTGCCAGAAAGTCACGATTTAATCCTAAAATTTCGATCGTATACTCAGATCTTTGATAATCAACGCTACTTTGAGATAAACCATATTTTGGTAAATACTGAAAGGTTCCATCGTCAATTTCTTGTCCGAGATCTAAATCGAAAAAATTCATGGGGGCATCTTGACGCGGGTTAATAAAAACATCATTACCAGGACTGGGCGGAGAGTTGGAAGGCTGAACTGGTGTCAAGACTATCCCAATAAATAGGGCGTATTTATTATTTTTACTTCCGTTGCATTGTCCACAGGCGTAGAGGTAGTTCTCCCAGGTAAAGGTTAATTCTGGATAGAGAGATTTGGGTTTGATATGCTCTACTTCATCCGCAACGGAGTCTTCACAATAGCAACACCTACGATTCCCAGAGCACATTTCTTCTAATTTCAGACAAACGTGTTCAAGTGTCTTTGTTGTGCGTCGAGATTTCCATTTATTTTGAGCAACTTTAACTTTTTCTGAATGAGTCGTAATTCGTCGAATTTCTGTTTCCCAGCTAGTGAGAAAATTTTGATATTTGGTATCCAGATTTATATTTTGCGGTAATTGTCTCATAGTGTTAAAGTCCCGTAAAATCAGGATTAGAAGGCATCATTGCTTGAAGGGTTTGATGCTCTTTTCGCTCATTTTCATTTAGTTCTTCGTAACGGGCTTTTTGGTTGAGTTGGGCGAGGCGGTTTTGTTTTTGTTGAGAAGCTTCGGAACGGGTTACATTTTTGCCAAATATTTCTGTTCCATAGGCATCTAAAACATTGCCGTATAATAAGCGATCGCGGTTTTGCCCTGTAATCATTTGTCCAGAATCGTTACTGCCTGGTTTTGGCAAACGATAGACTGTCCCTTTAGTAGCAGCTTGACAAATAATCGGGCTATGGGTGCTAACAATAAATTGAATATTAGGAAAATATTGACAAAACCAACTACCGATCTTTTTTTGCCATGTGGGGTGTAAATGCACATCTATTTCATCAATCAATACAACGCCTGGTGCAATAATTTTAGAGTTATTGTCTCCAAAAACTTGATGGATACCATAGACTTGGATAAGCTGTCGAATTAGCTCGAAGGTCATGCTTAAGATGGATCGGTAGCCATCACTGAGTTCTTCTACTAATAATGTACAATTATTGCCATCGATAAATTCAACACCTTCAGAAGAGATTTTGTTTATTTTTGCGCCATGAGGTAATAGGTTGTTAGTATTAATGAATGCAATTATAGTATCTATTAAGTTATCCTGAGATGGTGATTCTAGTTTTTTAAACTGAAG
>CAIUCS010000141.1 GCA_903897715.1 uncultured Synechococcales cyanobacterium | reverse complement strand
TGGGTTCAGGGGTTAAGTTTAACTTGATTAAAAAAGCGATCGCCCTAGGAGTTAACCATCAAAGCTGGGATTCTAAAACAGTTATTCCGTCAACGCTTCTTTCAATGCCTCAATAATCCGAGTATTAGCTTTGGGAAAGGGAAAATCGGTTAATTGCTCTAAGGTTACCCATCGGATTTCATCACATTCTAGGGGTTGGGGTTCCCCACTCAAATATTGACAATGGTGGACATATAACGTAACCCAAAAGTGGCTATAGGTATGATCAATGGTTATCAGGGGATCCTCCACTGTCACCAGAATACCTAATTCCTCTTGGATTTCCCGATGAATGCATTCCTCTACGGTTTCTCCGGGCTCAATTTTACCTCCAGGGAATTCCCATAAACCGCCTAACAACCCCCCTTGACGACGGCGATCGATTAAGATTTCACCATTCTGGTTTCGGATAACAGCAACCCCAATTAATTTATGGGGAAGAGTTTGTCTTACTTTGGCTGACGGTATTTCCATCGTTTTTCCTAGAATATGGGCTTGACAGTGGGATTGCCATGGGCAACTGGAACAACTGGGATGTTTGGGCAGACAAACCATGGCTCCCAAATCCATTAAGGCTTGGTTGAAATCACGGGGTTGATCCTGAGATAACAATTGGTCTGTCAATTTCCAGAGGTCAGGGATAGCTTGATTGACGGGAACAGGCAATGCGATGAGTCGTGCTAAAACTCGTTTGACATTAGTGTCTAAAATAGATATAGGTTGATTATAAGCACTACTCAAAATGCCTCCTGCTGTTGTTCGACCGATTCCCGGCAAGGTCAATAAGGATTGGAGGTTGGGGGGGACTTCACCAGTATGGCATCGAACCATCTGCTGGGCAGCTTGATGAAGATTACGGGCACGGGCATAATACCCTAACCCTTCCCATGCTTTTAATACCTGTTGTTGACTGGCATTGGCTAGACTGATGAGTGTAGGAAATTCAATCAACCAACGATGAAAATATGGAATTACTGTCTTTACCTGGGTTTGCTGTAACATGATCTCAGAAATCCATATTTTGTATGGATCTTGATTGTGCCGCCATGGCAGATCCCTCCCAAATAGGGTATACCACTGAAGCAATGATTGTTGCAGGTGGGGGATGGAAGTAGCGTTTAACTGCACTTTATTCATAACAGTTAATTCCTCCCCTGCGGATTCCCTCCCGAGAAATAGTTCCAGAGTTTTCATAATATGAGTTGCTGAGTTTGGTGGTACCACTTCACAGCAAAAGTAGCATACTACAATTTCAGGTATTCCTCGCTCCCGAAATTACCTAACTCACACCCACAGGTTTTTTACTGTAATATTCATTTTCTGCATACACACTAATTATAGTATCACCAACTACGAAAAATGTCCCTTCCTGTTCAGATTTAGAAAACTGCAAATCAGGATATTTACTACTAATTTCATCCGCAGTCATCGCTGGAGCATTCATTTCATCAGGTAACAAACCCGTCGCACCAATATAAAATACTAAAGGTGAAATTTTCTCTCGATAAACATTTTCTGTATAAGCTTCTAACTTCTGTTTTGCTGTTGTCATCGCGTCGATAATTTCCTGTCTATCCACAGGTGTACCTGCGTGTTTTGCTTGTAGTAATAAAGCCAAAATTTCAGCACCAACCAAGTTTAAAATTTCTGCAAATTTACCCGTTGTTTCTATTCCCAAAAAATCATCAAAAACCGCTTTCATTAAATCA
>CAIUCS010000140.1 GCA_903897715.1 uncultured Synechococcales cyanobacterium | reverse complement strand
TCGCCGTTGATCCCGTTCCAGTTCCCGTAAGGGTTTACCCCGCCAGAATAAACGAATTGGGGTTCCCGCAAAACCTAATTCGTTTCGAAATTGTCTTTCAAGATAGCGTCGGTAATTATCATTAAATAATTTGGGATCATTCACAAATAGGGTTATGGAGGGAGGGGTTATAGTAACCTGGGTTCCATAGTAAATTTTACCTTGACGACCCTGACGGGTGGCTGGCGGCGATCGCCATGCCATGGCTGCTTGTAGAACTTCATTAATCACTGAAGTGGAAACCCGTCGTCGATGCTGTTCACTAGCCTGGTTGACAATTGTCAGGATTTTTTCCACCCGCTGACCCGTCATCGCACTAACAAATATAGTATCTGCCCAATGGATAAAATTCAGTCGGTCTTTCACCAATCGTTCATAGTCATAAATTGTATTATTATCTTTTTCAATCAAATCCCACTTATTAATAACCAGAACACAGGCGCGACCCTCTTCTTCAATGCGTCCAGCCAGTTTTTGATCCTGTTCAGTGACTCCATCAAGGGCATCAATGACTAATAAAACAACATCAGCCCGCCGCATTGCCTTAAAAGCACGATTGATGCCAAAGAATTCTGGACCGTATTCCACATTTTTCTTTTTACGAATGCCCGCCGTATCTATCAATCGGTAGCATTGATCAGGGCGGTGAACGACCGTATCAATGCTATCCCTAGTTGTACCAGAAATTGGGCTAACAATTGCTCGCTGGTCTCCCACAAAGGCATTTAACAAACTCGATTTCCCCACATTGGGACGACCCACAATTGCCACTCGGATTTCATCAGGATCAGCTAATGGACTCGTAGCTGGCAGATAAGTGATCAGGTCGTCTAATAGTTCACCCGTCCCATTACCATGGATACCCGAAATGGGATAGGGTTCTCCTAAACCCATTTGCCAAAATTCAGCGGTCTGGGCATGTCCTTGTTCTGGTGATTCGCATTTATTTACTGCCAATAGGGTGGGTATAGTCTGCTGCCGTAACCAATGGGCAATTTCCAAATCCATAGACGTTAGACCTGCTTGCCCATCAACTACAAAAATAGCTGCACTGGATTCAGCTAGGGCTGCCATTGCCTGCTCTCGAATTAAGGGAAAGAATTCACTATCATCATCAAATACCAATCCACCCGTATCAACTAATGAAAAATCCCGATCCCCCCAAAATGCAGCTCGGTAGGTGCGATCGCGGGTTACACCAGGTTGGTCATATACGATTGCATCCTGGGTGCCGGCAAGGCGATTCACAATAGTAGATTTGCCTACATTAGGACGACCGATGATGGCAACAATAGGGAGGGGCATGGAGCTAGATAACTAAATATTTAAATTATACCAAAAAGTAATTCATTTCCCTTTTATTTATCCTGCAATGGGCAACCATAAACGGGACGGAAGGGAATCATGACTCCATAGAACGATGGTTGTCACTAATGACTCCATTCCATTGGCTAAATATAAGGGGCAACCTGTCCCAGGGTTGACTGGAAAAGCTGGGAAACAAGCACCACTGATGCTCAGTCGCACTGCATGACCCGCAGGAATTCGGATACAGGCAGGCTGAAGATGGAGGACAAGGGATGCCTGGGGTGGGGGAGGATAGGGAGATGGGGAAATATTCTCAGCTTCACTATCCACTCGACCATATCCCTGACTAAAGTTATAAACATGGCCATTGGGTTCAACTTCAGACAAAGTGGCACATAAATCAAAACTGGCTCGATCGCTTCCCACATGGAGTTCCAATGTGATTGCTCCCGCCAAGTGTAAATCTTGGGAAAGAGGCGCTGAAGTGTAGATCAAAACATCACCCCGACAGTCCAGCCATGCGCGGTTAAATGAACCAGCCGTCAAGGTTGCATGACCACCCAAGGTAGGAACTGGTCGCCATGGGTCATGAATCAGGATATCAGGCAACGATGGATGCTGGTGGAAACTTGGATCGGGATGAACCAGTTGGGCATCCTGGGTATGGGAGGCTAACCCAGTGGTATGAAGACGATAGGCTTGGGGGACGGGTGCTGGCCAGTTCCCATACTGCCGCCACTCATTACTACCCAATTCAAACAGTTGTACTGGTTGTTCATCCAATAAGCCAGTGTCAATCCCCTTTAAAAAATGGTTAAACCATCGTAATTGTATTGAATCGCAGGGATTAACCGCATTGGAGCCATAATCCCTAGAACCCGCCACCCGTCCCCAAGGGATATGGGACCATGGTCCAACGATGAGATGGTGGAGTGGATTGCAGGGAGATTGCTCCTCCCCCCACCCAGGTAAAGAAGTGGTCATGGCTTGAAATACATTGATGGTTCCCTGGAGGAGGAAGTCAAACCACCCCCCAATGTGCAGCATGGGTAGTTGGGGGCGAACCCGTTGAAAATAAGTTTTAGGCGATAATTTAGCCCAGTAACTACTAGATTGGGGCTCGTGGATCCAATCATGGTAAAACGATTCTCTAGCATAGGTAGTTAGACACTGGGGGTAAGCTGGTATCCTATCGAAAAGGGGTAAGTTGTTTGCTGCTGATATCAATTGTTGATACCCATTGGGATCAGAACGGCGACGGGCGGTTTCAGTTGCCAACTGGATTGCCCAGCTTAAGTTTGTTTCCAACTTAAATGCGCCCCCCTCATAGGCCCAGTCCCTATAAAGATCGTAGGCAACCATGGCTGGACAAATTGTTTTGAGGGGGGCTGGGGCGGCAATTGCAGCGTATAATTGGGTCATCCCCTGATAGGAAAATCCATACATCCCTACAGCACCAGAACTGCCGGGTAGTTGGGCTGCCCAGTTGATGGTGTCTTCCCCATCATCTATTTCATGGATAAATAAATGGAAATCCCCTTCAGATGTTCCCCGCCCCCGTACATCCTGAATTACTACAATATATCCATGGGCAGCATACCAATGGGGATGGGCATAGGTTACGGTGGAAGCAATGGCTCGCCCATAGGGTTGACGCATGACCAGTACAGGAAACTGGGATGGTAGTTCTAAACCAGTTACGGGGTAATACACATCTGCGTCCAGTCGCACCCCGTCACGGGTAACCATGGATGTGGTTGATTTTGTTACTTCATACATTGCAAATCAGGTTGAACCTAAAGTTTGATAAGCCTCCCATGCCTCCATAGCGACGGGAACAATTGGTTGGATCAAACCCGTAATCCCTTGAGCATACAATCCAATTTCAGTCTGCGCCCCTACTCCCCGTCGCAATCCGATAAAATGTAACACTGACTGTAAAGAGGCGGTCCAAACCCAAGAAGTATAAACGGAAGGAACGAGTACTCCCCGAGCCTGTTCCCTGCCCACCCCCAGTTCTAAAAGATGACGATAAGCCCCATAACTGTCCTGGCATTGTCGAACATACACTTCTACTGCCAGACGATTCCTCTCTTCAGATAATTCCCCCTCTGAAGCCTGTTTATTATTCCTAGATTGTTGACGAAAGACTTGAGGAACATAAAATTCATTCCCATCATCAATATCAACATATCGAAAACTTTTTTCATTCCAGCCCAGTTGTTCATCGTTGTGGTTACTGGCAATGACATGTTTCCACCATTGACGACAAATGAATAGGGGTGCTTTGACTTTAAACTTAAATACTGTTCCCCGAAATGGGCTTGTGTGTTGATGCTTGGCTAAGTAATGAATTAGTTTAATATCTTGGGGGTTTAACTGTTGAGATGTTTTTTCAAAACTGGCTCTGGCATCATTCACAATGTCCAAATCCCCTCCTAAAAAAGCCAGAAGTTCTATACGGCTTTTATTATCAGCTAACGGGTCAATCCAGTTCATGGCATATCCTGTTAATGGGTTAGGTGGACAAATACTCACGAAAAATGAAATGGGTGTCTGACCAATGAATTAGGAATCCCATCGATTCAGCAGTTAACATTTTTGCTGAGTGAGTACCTGATTTAGTAAATAGCGTAGCTCACGCTGATCAATCAATTGGTCTAAACGATAGGAAATTTTTCCATGGTGAAACATGAGTAAGGTGGGAAGAGACGTTAACCGATAGGTACTTGACAACCTAAGATTTTCGTCCGCATTAATGTTAACTACTTTTACCGAAGCAACCCAGTCAGACTGAAACCCTTGCAAAATTGGGGTAATTCGTTTACACAATGAACACCAAGGTGCCCAGAAATTGACTAATACGGGCATGGATGCGTCTAACACTTCTTGCTTAAAGTTTTCTTCGTTCACGGAGAGCATGGAATCGTTACTTTAACTTAGGTTTCTTCTAGGTTACTTGAAGCATTGGGGATTCAATGATGGGGCTATGAACTACTACCAACCTAAATTGCTGACTGCGGGGATTAGGGATGGGTGAGCCCACCAGAGTAACCCAATGAAGACCATCACCCCCAAGTAGGAGGGACGTAGAAATTCCATCCAGTCTAAGGTTTGTTGCCCTTGAATGATAGCAAGAAATGGGATCACGGATGTGCGAGATTTTAAGGAGGTAAAGGATTGACCATACCGACTAGCTAAACGGCGATCGCCATGCCATATTCCAAACCAATGGTGGAGTATTAACCCAGCCGAAGCCACCATCATAAAACTAGTTCCTAACCATAGGCTATGGGCGAAACACCAAATGATTTGACCGATAAATTGTGGATGGCGGGTAATTCGAATAATACCCGTTTCATAAAGATGAACCTCAGGCTTTTGGATAGCAGCAATTTCCAGTAGGTTAAACGTGGCAGGATAGAGGAAGAAGAAGGAAATGGCTGATAACCCCCACACCACTGCCTTAATCCCTGGCACATCCTGAAGTTGCCACAATTGTAAACCATCATAGCGATGATTGAAAAAATAAAGAATCATCCCAATTGCCAAGGGTAAGCTGACCAGAGCAAAGAAAACCCGATAGAGTCGGGCTCCAATTTTGGCTTCACCCCACGGTCTTAATGCTGCCAGTCCACTGTGGGCGACGGCAAAAATTACCAATAGCCCAGCCATTATAAAGTGACTTGTTGTGAACCAATTGGGAAAACGGGGTGAAATAGGGATAAGGTCTAAGGGATTCATGCTGACAGAAACATACGTGGAAGATGAATTGAGATTGGTGTTCTTTCCCCGAAAGGGAAAGAGAATTAGGGAAAGGGAATTTACAAACGTTGGCTGCTCACTGAGACCAATCGTCAATTATAGTTTAACGGTTGATGGTACTCCCACGGGTACATTGAAAAATGTATTGTAGTACCAAATTGATTTCCATTTCATATCATTCTATTATGTCCGCACCCTGGAACCGTCGCCATATCCTTTCCCTCGATGATTTCACCCCCCCTGAATATGACATCGTCCTGCAAACAGCGAATAGTTTTCGTGAAGTATTAACCCGACGAACCAAACGAGTGCCCACCCTTCAAGGACAGGTGGTGACCAATCTGTTCTTTGAACCCTCTACCCGAACCCGTAGTAGTTTTGAACTGGCTGCAAAACGGCTTTCGGCTGATATCCTCAATTTTTCCCCGGGACAGTCCTCTCTATCAAAAGGGGAGACGATTCTGGATACTGCTAAAACTTACTTAGCCATGGGAACCGATATGATGGTCATCCGCCATCGGGAAGCGGGAGTCCCCCATGCCATCGCCCATGAAATGGATCGTCTCAATGTAAAAGTGGGAATTCTAAATGCTGGGGATGGACAACATGAACATCCGTCCCAAGCACTGTTGGACTTATTTACCATTGGGACCCTTCTGGATGACCAGAATCCCCGCATTTCCTTACTGAAAGGTAAGAAAATAGTCATTGTGGGAGATATCCTCCACTCTCGGGTGGCTCGGTCTAATATTTGGAGCCTAACTGCAGGTGGAGCGGACTTACATTTGGCAGGACCTCCTACTTTATTGCCAAAGTGGTTTGGTGAGTGGTTTAAGGACTGCCCCTCCCTACCCAGCAATACTCCATCCGTTCCCCCTCCTCCCCAATTACATTGGTCCATCGAATCTGCCCTAGCAGGAGCAGATTTTGTGATGACCTTGAGACTACAGAAGGAACGGATGACGGATCATTTACTGCCTAGTTTAAGGGAATATCATCAACAATTTGGATTAACTCGCAGGCGCATTCAACTATGTAAACCAGCCGTGAAAGTACTTCATCCTGGTCCCGTAAATCGTGGCGTGGAGATAAGTTCTGATTTAATGGATGATCCTAATTTCAGTTTAGTCTCCCAGCAGGTTACCAGTGGGGTAGCGGTACGAATGGCACTACTATACCTAATGGGCAGTCATTTAATGAATTGTTAAGGGATGAATCCATGAAAATTATGGTGCAGGTTCAAGACCCTTCAAAAACGCCACACTCTTTAGAGGTGGAAATGTTAAGGATGGGAAAGGCGATGGACTCCCTCTCCGCCCAGCAATTGATGGGTTTCAATTAACAGTTCTGGAATAAGGTGTTGATAGGGGCTATTGACTAGGCAATCACTAAAATCGAAGTCATGAACTTGGGGTAATCGATTACCAGGAAACCAATGTCCACCATTGTCAAATAAGTTGTAACGGTTACGTCCAAATTCAACCATATCATAGGCAATCAATAGGTTCCATAACCAAAGCATGACGGGAATATTAATATTCCCTGGAGTATCTTGCCAACGGGGTAAACCATCTGCCCAGTGGTAAAACCATGAATTGGCTAATGGGGTATCACCAAACCGTTGACTGAATCGGGCGATCGCTGCTGATTGTAACCGTTCTTGGATTTCGGATAAAATATTCAATGAACCGCTGAGGAGGGGAATGGTTTTTAAATGTTCTTCAAAGTCCCCTACCCTAGCTGCCCCTAAACTCAAGGTATGTACCTGAGGATGGCTAAGACAAAATAAATCATTAAACACCATAGGACTGAGGGGACTACATAACTCTCTTAATCGTTGAGAGGGTTCATAAAGTCGACCGCCCTTATCCGATGGACTGATGATAAACACTCCCATATCTTTTTGACTAGCTGCCTCAATTGCCGACCAATTAGTTTGGTTAAAGTAGTACCAATGTAGATTTACATAATCAAATTGATTGGTATGAATGGCTTGTAAAATTAATTGGGTGGGGGCATGGGTTGAAAACCCAATAAATCGGATCCGCCCCTGAGACTGGAATCGTTGGGCTATTTCCAGACAACCCCCAGGACGTAAACAGAAGTTTAATAGTTCTTCATTATTGATTCCATGTAACCCAAATAGGTCAATGTAATCTACCCCTAACTTCGCAAAGGAAAGTTCAAGGGTTTGTTCAAATTCAACGGGATCTTCCCTGGGAGAGACCTTCGTTTGTAGAATCAAGGATTGACGAGGTAACCGAGGTAAAACCTGACCGAGTTGTATTTCTGATGTGCCATAGCCACGAGCAGTTTCAATATGGTTTATTCCCAGTTCCATTGCTCGACGAATGGTAGACTCCAGATTCAGCTGATTTTCGGTGGTTATGTCCACAAGGGGTTGATCTTGCCAGGATTGTTGATACCGCATTCCCCCACAGGAAAAGACGGGCATAGCCAGTTCTGTACGTCCAAAACGTCGATATTCCATAGTGTTAGTTGTAAGGAAAACCAATTATCATTTACTGTAACTGTTAATCCTCCCTGAAGGGAAGCTAAAGGGCACATTCCAATCTTGAATATTCACCTTCACCTTTTTCAAAAAGTAGCTAAAGGGTATCCGAGGTTGCCTATTGTTGATAAATGAGGGAGCCATTTACATAGGTGGCAGCAACAGCACGATCGTCCCCTAAAATGATCAAAGCAAATAATTGACTTGATAATTCATCTAATGACTGAGCAGGTACGTGGGGATTGCGTAATTTCATGAGGGGAGTCGCCTGTGTGTCAAATACTACAAAGTCCGCTTCCTTCCCCGGTTGGAAGTTACCGAGTTGTTCTTGTAAACCCAGTGCCTTAGCACTGCCCAAGGTAGCCAAGTACATCATCTGGAATGGTGAAATTGTTTGTTCCTGGAGTTGGGCAATGGTATAGGCAGCCGCCATAGTTTTAAGTAGGGAAAAGCTGGTGCCCCCCCCCACATCAGTAGCAAGTCCGATGGGAATATGGAATGGTTGGGATTTGGCTTGATGCAACTTAAATAATCCACTCCCTAAAAATAGATTAGATAGGGGACAGTAAGCAATCATGGCTCCCGATTGGGCAAATCGCTGTAATTCTGAATCACTGAGGTGAATGCAGTGGGCAAAAATAGAACGATTCCCCACTAATCCATGGTGCTCATAAACGTGTAAATAGTCTGTGGCATGGGGAAATAGTTCACGAATCAATGCTAATTCCTTACGATTTTCTGAAAGATGGGTGTGGATATACACTTGGGGAAATTCAACTCGTAATTGTCCAGCCAACTTCAGTTCTTCTTCGGTGGAGGTGGCCGCAAATCGGGGAGTGATGGCATAAAGCGATCGCCCACGACCATGCCAGTGTTGAATTTGTTCCCTAGTCTCTGCTAATGCAGTAGGAGCATCATTGACTAAGTAACTAGGGGCATTCCGGGACATTAATACTTGTCCGGCAATCACCCGCATCCGTCGTCGTTCAGCTTCTTCGAACAATATCTGTACTGATTCAGGAAAGATAGTCGGCAAAATGACTGCCGTAGTGGTGCCATTACGAAGTAATTCATCCAGACAAAAAGCAGCAATTTGTCGAGCATGGTCGGGGTTTTGGAATTTGGCTTCGGTGGGAAATGTATATTTCTCTAACCATTCTAATAATTGCTCCCCATAGGCAGCAATCATCTCACTTTGGGGATAATGAATATGGGCATCAATCAACCCTGGTACAATTAATTGCCCCGAATAAGTGGTGATGGGTAAATGTCCATAGGTGGAATTGAGGTCTGTATAGTGACCAAAGGCTTGTATGATGCCATTTTCAATGACTAATAGACCATCAGGGATGTAACGTACACTATGGGCAATTGGTTCTTGAAAAGGATCGGCAACCAAATCTAAGAATGTGCCACGAATAAGGGTTATGGGGGAATGGGAGTTCAGTTCAGGCATGGGGAGTGGCGTGGGGTTAGGAATAGGTTGGCAATGGACAAGAGCTGAATGGGATAACATGTCATTGGGATGCCCCCGCCAATTCATTAAGTAGCGATGAAAAAATGTGAACTCTGGAATACTGATGAAAAAAGTGAGCCTAACACATCGGTTCACCGTAACACGCGAAGGTGAAAACATTGATGACAATATATTCTAAACGAAGATTGATACTCCCTCGCTTAAAAGACGAGGGATTCTGGAGGTGGTCTCTACGGAGGAGGCTAAAGCCGTCCTTCGAGACAATTTCTAGTTACTCAGCCTGCTATTGCTAAGAATCCGAGGAAATCGAGATTTCGGGCGCTGGACAGTTAAGAAGTGAGATGGAAATGGCGATGGGCAAAATGAGTCAATATATTCGATGGTTTATCCATGGAGAGAGGAGATATGCCCAACAACTGGGGCAATGGCAAGTGTATACCTCAAATCCACCCAAGTAAGCGGTGGGGCATCACAAAGTATGGCGACATGGCTTGGAAGTAGTTATCAACATCAAAGGTTCACAGGGAAATCGCTGTATCGAATGGCTCAAACCTGAGCATCCTTATACTGCTATCAGGGACCAGAGTGACGTTCACGCCAACCACAATGAAGCCAACAGTGCCTTGAGAAGGAGGTGTAGCCCATATCGCCGTAGACAAAACCTGTATGCTAAGAATACGGAAGGATTATAAAGAGCGGGTACAACCCTTCGTTCACAAGTAAGACCTCATGTAGGCTTAGGTAAGTGCCAGACTCCAGCTAGGGCGATGGGGTTATATCACCGACGGATTTCTATGCTGGAGTTGCTATCATTACGGGGCTTTTCTGCTCTCATGCCTTAGCTGACCAGCGCCGGCGGTTTACCTTTTTTCTTTTAAGAACACTTTATATGTCCTATGATTAAATTGCCATAATGAGAATCTTGAGCCATTCAGTCGACAATAGCGGTGGTAGTTTCTCCATCCTCGACTATTGGTGCTAATTTTTGGGCTTTAATCTTTGCCCCATAATTCCAGTGATGACCAATTTACCAAGAGCCATCAGAAACAAGATACAGTAAGAAAAGATAGATGGGTTCGTTTCAGCTATTTTGATCCTTTTGAGAGCAACCATGAACTATTTACACAGACTACGATTATGGGTGAAACCCGCATTAAAACTTTTATTTCTTATCTTGGTGCTTGGCGGGCTTAGTCTTGGACAGATGGATGGTGCTTTGGCTGCCCGCGGCGGTGGACGAATGGGGGGTGGATCCTTTCGAACCCCTAGTCGCTCCTTTAGTCCCCCTACCCGTAGTTACCAGTCCAGTCCCCGATACTATAACAATGGGTATGGCGGTGGTGGACTTGGGTTTCCTTTCCTGTTGCCATTATTTGGATTGGGGGGAGGCTTCGGCGGATTATTTTCCCTACTAGTATTGATTGCCATCGCCAACTTTTTCGTCCAAAATTTTCGGAAAATGAGTGGGAATGAACCCTACGAACCCACCATTAATCCATCTCATACATCTGTCATCAAAGTACAGGTAGGGTTGATGTCCGCTGCCCGTCAACTACAACGAGATCTAAATCAACTTGCCGCCAAAACTAACACCGCAACAACCGCAGGTTTAGCAACTGTCTTGACGGAAACATGTTTGGCTCTTATGCGTCATCCGGACTATTGGGTGTATGGCGGGATTGAGAATGAACAGGTGCATTTATCCACTGCAGAATCCCAATTCAATCGTTGGTCTCTGATTGAACGGGGTAAATTCAGCCACGAAAGCTTGATTAACGTGAATCAACACCCCACTCCAATCAACCCACCTGATGTGGTGAATGGTCAGCCTAACCTCAGTTCAATTCAGGGAGAATTTATTATTGTTACCCTACTGGTGGGTATTCAAGGGAAATTCAGTGTACCAGTCATCAATAGCGTGGATGACTTGCGGCAAGCCCTCAGCCGGTTGGGGGGAGTGGCAACGGATGAATTATTGGCGGTGGAGGTATTATGGTCTCCCCAACAAGAGGGAGAAGCCCTATCCACCGATGAAATGATCTTGGCTTATCCTACCTTAAAGCTGTTATAAACGATTCTGGGGGGGAGTTTTATCGGATGATGTGCCCAATCCCTTTAATCAGTTAATGGATTTATCCCTTTTAATCTAATTAAAACTCTAATAAACTAGGAATTCTAACCAATGACTACTGAATCTTTCCCTCACACTACTACAGGAGCCGATGCAATTGACAGGGCGATCGCCCAAGGCATTGATTTTGACGGCACCCCTATCCCATCAGTTAAGTTGGAGCTGTATCATTCTGTAATGGGATTAGAGGCTCAGCGACAGAGAAGCGGGGTGTCAAACACCATGCGCTCCCGGATTGTTCGCATTGGAGCAAAACACATTCCCCGGGAGGAACTGGATCAAAAGTTGGTGGATGCTGGTTTTGCACCCCTCAGGGATAAAGAAATTTTATTTTATTATGGTTAAGAACTTAGAATAAAAGATAGTGCATTAACTGAGTTATCAATTCACCAGGTAGAAATAACCGGTTTTTTAAATCAACTAAATCCCGGAACCGTCCCCCATGGATACGGTTTTGTACAATTGCCCTCGCCAGGAAAAGTTCTAAACCGGGTATTTCTGCCAACTGCTCAACGGAAGCAGTGTTAATATTAATTTGATTGGTTACCCCATGGGTTACAGCACCATAATAGCAAAATTGTAAAATGGGTTCCAAAGGAGTCAACGCCGATAATGGCATCCCCAAGGCAGCCGCAATATCTTCTATGCTATGAAATTCCACACCACCTTGGCGTAACTCCACTAGTAATCGGGCTTGATGGATGGATAACCCTGGTAACCGTAACCAGTCATCCACTTTAGCCTGATTCACATCTATTCGTATTCCTAAATGAACTGCTCCCCATACCTCCGATAGGGATCGCAATCGACAATAGGGTTCCTGGGTCAGTCGTAATCGTAGATCCGGGCTAATGGAACTGGATTCATTCGTCGCTTGTTTCAGTTTGGAAAACCAATTTAGTATGGTCACAACCCATCATCTCCCCCGTCCTGGAATCAGACTGCCACTGAACTGTTTAATCGCTTCATTGGCAATATCTCCATAGCGTAACTCCCCAGCAAGGATCTTGGGCATCAGTTGACTGGTTTGAGGACGTTTAATCCCCCCCTTGTAGGCAAGACTGGGAGCACTATAAATTAAAGTAGCTAGACGTTGTGCCCACATCATATCCGCGCCCCATTCCTGGTGAATGGTCTCAGTATAGGTGGCAAGGGCATTGGTATCTCCATTTAGGGATTGATGAATGGCTTCAGCTGCCTTAAGCCCTGTCCAGATGGAAGGACGAATACCTTCCGCCGTCAAGGGGTCTGCAATGCTAGCAGCTTCACCCACCAATAGGGCATTTTGGGCATGTAAGGGATGATCACCATTCCATAAGCCTAACCAATGGGGGGTGACGTGGCTATGGGTCAAATCAATACCTTCCTGAGTTGCATAGTTGATTAGACTGGAATGGAGGGCTTTGGACTGGTATCCCCGAAAAATACCACCACATATAGTGTAGCCATCCGGTTTGGGAAACGTCCAAATGTATCCGTCCTTTAACAGCCCGAATTCAAAGGTGGCTTCAGGGGGGGGAGGTTCCAATCCAGTTATTTCCAGTACTAAGCCTGGGTGAGGTCGCTGCTGCTTCAATCCCAACCATTGAGTCATGGAACCGGTCACTCCATCTGCCCCAATCAAATATTGTCCTAAAAAAATTCCATCAGTCGTCTGAACTTGCCAATGGTGAGAGTCAAAATTGATTCCAGTTACTGCGGTATTATCCTTCACTTCCACTCCCTGGCGAAGACAGTGGTCAATTAAGAATTGGTCAAATTGTCCACGATGAACCATCCACATCGCTGTGGGTAAATTCACTTCCACCCCGTCCCCCCGCTTCCAGGTGTAACGAATGGTGTGTACCTGTAATGCAATGGCAGGGGTTAAGTCGAAATCAAAGTACTTGGCAATTATGGGGGACACTCCTCCGCCACAGGGTTTATAGCGAGGAAGGGGGGATTTTTCGATTAGTAACGTCTGGAGCCCTAACTTAGCTAAATGGTAAGCGGCAGTCATGCCTCCTACTCCAGCACCTACAACAATACAATCATACTTATTCATTTTAATGGGTTGGATTGATAAAAAACATAAGGGGTGTAATGTAGCTGATTAGGGAGCAGCAGGGGAAGTGGATGGGCTAGGGGTATTTGAAGGAGTGGCACCCCCAAGGGTTTGACTATCCGTTGCTAGTTTTTTTATCTGATCCTTAAATTGTGGCGGGGCGAGGGAAATAGCGGTATCAAACAAAGCCTTTGCCTGATCTGGCTGCCCCTGACGTTGACGGACAATTGCCTGTGCTGCAATGGGACGGAAATCAGTAGGATTATTCTTTGCTACTTCCTCATAGAGGGCGATCGCTTCATCAAAACGCTTTTGTTCAGTATAAACTGAGCCTAATATCAGTTGTAAGCTAAGTTTATCAATTTGTTGTGACGGGTCAGAATTTTTTGAAGGCGGGCGGTTTAGGGTGTCTTGCAACAAATTGATGGCGGATTCTGGTTGGTTTTGTTGTAAAAATAAACCAGTTAACCCTTGGAGGGCTGACAAATTCCCAGGCTCGTAGTCAAGCACCTGCCGATAGGCTGTCATAGCAGTCTCACCATTTCCCAACTCATGGTTGACTTGGGCAAGTAAAGTTAGGTAACGGGTTTCCTTAGGGTTTAATTGACTCAGTTTTTCCAATGCTTTAGCGGCCCCTTTAAGATCCTGCCGTTGAATTTGAATGTCGATTAAATTCTTTAAAGCAGTTTGGTTTTCGGGTTCTCGTTGAAGAACTAGTTCATAGCCTTTTGCCTGGGCATCTAGCTCTTCATTTTTTGTGGTTTGTGAACCGGAAGGGGATGCAGTAGAGGAGTTTCGAGAACTTGGTTGTAGCACTCCACCCAGAAGGGGAAGCAAGGAAAACCCCACAAAGCTTACGAGTATTATAATGAGTACGACTTGAATCAGCCAGCGACGACGTTTTTCCACCCTAGCTCCTTGAACTCTATCTGTATGACACTATAAACCTTTTTTCATCTCATTAAAATGATCATTTGAAAGCTATTTGTATGGGAAAAATAGAAGAAAAAGGTGACAATGATTCATGATGGGGGAAATTTTAATGTTGCAGGTTTTTTCCACAAGACTTGAATCACCTGTCATTGGAGATTGGAGTTCGATAATTCCAATCCATATCCCCTATACCTAAGCTCCATCGGATTGCTCAATAATCCGGCACTGGTCAACTAAGGCGCGAGGGAAGAAAAGCCCCGTAATGATAGCAACTCCAGCACAGGGCTATTTCATTCTAAAAATAGCTTTGAGCGTATCTAGACCAAACTTACAGAGCCGCTCAGCCTGAACCATGTTGGAGAGCTCATTAGAGCGATAGAGATTGATCACGAAGTTACGAGCGACAGCGAAAATTTGCAGCAACTGATGCATGGGAATGGGGGAGGCATCCTCCCCCTGGGTCACATCTCGGACATGGTGTACCTTGTTTTCTACCCCCCAATAGCCTTGAGCAAAAGATTCCGCACCAAAGAATCGAGCTAAGTCCGCTGAATACTGGGCATAATCTAGCTCCAGGAGCGCTGGACGAATGGTGCTGTAGGAGGGGAGGGGACTCTTGGGCGGATTGAAGAGCGCAATCAGGTCACAACGGTAGCACGCGAGCCAGTCGCCAATCGCCAAAATCCTTGATTCCCTGCCGTCACCGCTAGGGTAAACAGCGCTAAGCATAGCGCCATGGGATGCCGCTTGTCGGCGGACATCCGGGTGCTCAGAGAAGACTTCGAGGATTTCGATGCGCTCTGCCGTAGGTTCAAGCCTTGAGTCGATGACAACAGGGGTGAAGGCGAGAAGTAGATGCATCACCGCTAGAACCATTAGAACTAGCCTAAATCAATCAATTTAGCAAAAAGGGATAATTTAGGGGTTGACAGGGATAGTGAGGAGGGTATAGATTAGTAAATGCGCTCAAAGCGGGGTGAGAGTAAATCACTTTTGTTTTGGGTAAAGGAACCTAGACAATAGAAT
>CAIUCS010000139.1 GCA_903897715.1 uncultured Synechococcales cyanobacterium | reverse complement strand
TTTTTTCGGGAATCAGCTTTTACCATTGAATTAAATTTCCGCTAAAGTCCTCTCAATTATCTTTGATCTAATTATGGCTCGTGACTATTATGAAATTTTGGGTGTTGGCCGTGATGCCGACAAAGAGGAAATTAAGCGTGCCTATCGGCGCCTAGCTCGGAAATATCACCCAGATGTCAACAAAGAACCGGGGTCAGAAGAAACATTTAAAGAAATTAATCGAGCCTATGAAGTTTTATCAGAACCTGAAATGAAAGCCCGATATGATCGCTTTGGCGAAGCTGGGGTGAATTCTGGGGCTGGTGGATTTCAAGATATGGGAGACGTGGGTGGATTCGCTGATATTTTTGAAAGTTTCTTCAGTGGGTTTGCGGGTGGTACCGGGCAACCCAATCGGCGTCGGGGATCATCTCGGGGGGATGATCTGCGGTTAGACTTAAAGTTGGATTTCCGTGAGGCAGTTTTTGGTGGTGAGAAAGAAATTCGTATTAGTCATTTAGAAGTTTGTACTACATGTAATGGAACTGGTGCAAAATCGGGAACCAAGCCCCGTACCTGTCCAACCTGTAACGGTGTAGGACAAGTGCGTCGTGCCACCCGTACCCCATTTGGTAGTTTCACCCAAGTGTCTGTTTGCCCTACTTGCAATGGAACGGGTCAGATTATTGAAGATAAATGTGAATCTTGCTATGGTAAGGGACAAAAACAAGAAAATAAACGATTAAAAATTACCATACCGGCTGGTGTGGATAATGGTACCCGTCTCCGGGTATCTGGCGAAGGGGATGCTGGTGAAATGGGTGGTCCTCCTGGTGACTTATATGTTTACTTATTTGTGAATGAAGATTCGGAATTTCGACGGAATGGGATCAATATCCTTTCAGAAATCCAAATCAATTATTTACAAGCAGTCTTGGGTTGTAAGTTAATGTTAAACACAGTGGATGGAGAAGAGGAACTCATGATTCCTCCAGGAACCCAACCCAATACGGTACTCAACCTTGAAGGTCACGGGGTACCAAGGTTGGGTAATCCAGTCAGTCGCGGGAATCACTTGGTAACTGTTCAAATTGAAATTCCCACCCGCATCACCCCTGAAGAGCGGGAACTTTTGGAAAAACTTGCTAAAATTCGTGGTGATCGATTAGGTAAGGGGGGGTTAGAGGGGGGGTTAGAGGGCTTTTTAGGTGGTTTGTTCAGAGGGTAATATGGAGCCTATTCTCGATGGTTTGGCTGACGTGCGGTTAGATTTGCGGGGAACTCCTTGTCCAATTAATTTCGTTCGGAGTAAATTACGTCTCGAACACATGGAGCCTAATCAACTATTAGAGATTTGGCTTGATGCCGGGGAACCCATTGAACAGGTGCCTGATAGTTTAATCATGGCTGGTTATGGGGTTGAAGGGGTACATAATCTGGGTGAATTCTATGCCCTCTTTGTTCGCAAACCGATGCATGACGTGGTTTCAGTTTAGGGTAGTCCTAAACAAGTAAGGATAGGAATGGGACCGATCTTGTTCTCGTTTCGACAAGTCTCTAATTTCTTCCACTAAGTTTTTGATATCTAGCTTATCAAAATGCCCGTTAGCAATTAGATCAGCCATCTTTTCCGACCAGAGAGCAAAATCTTGCTCATACAAAGTTGTCATAGTTTGTATATCTGTTCATAGAAATTATCTATCCCGTCATCATAATTAACAAATTCCGTCATTTTTTAGCAGTTGCAATTATCATGACTGTGACTCCTATACAATGCTGACTTTACTATTTTAACAAGCGATCGCCCAGTGATAGGCGGGAAGGTTTATGATGATGCACAATGTCAATATCCACCAAGCAAAACCCATTTGTCAAAGCTGATTGAGGCGGTTTTAGCGGGAGATGATGGGATTACTAGTCGGGCGGGTAAGCCTTTGGTAAGGAGTTGAGGGTGGATCGGGAAGTATTCCCTACGGGCGATCGCTTCAGGAACTCTCCCCCCAGTTCTTTCTCAGCGAACTCGGTCTAACCTACAATAACAATACACACGCCCATCATAATCGTAGTGATTAGATAAAATAGAGAAACTACCTGGATTTCGGTCCAACCTGACAATTCTAGATGGTGGTGAATGGGAGCCATCTTCAATAGCCTTTTACCTTTTCCATCAGCACCTTTAGTCAGTTTATAGTATCCAACTTGGGCAACTACAGATAGATTTTCCACAATAAATAAAATTCCCACCAGTGCCAAAACCCAGAGGGTATTGGTGAGCAATGCAATGGCAGCCAGACCGCCCCCTAACGCTAAAGAACCAGTATCCCCCATGAAAACACGAGCTGGATGGTGGTTATGGGCTAAAAAACCCAGGTAACTGCCACTGAGACAGGCTGATAGAACCATTAAGTGGGGATGAGTAGGGGCTATGGAAGCGGCAAGCCCCAGTAAGGCGATCGCTCCAGTGCCAGCAGCCAGTCCATCTAAACCATCTGTTAAGTTAGTAGCATTACTTTCAGCTATCATTACAAAACCCGCTAATACCCAGAATAATGCACCTAATGGAATAACCCAACCACCGGGAAGGTTAATGTTCCTAATTTCCCCGGTCTGGGTTAAGACCATCCAAAAACAAAATAAAACAGCACCAGCCAATTGTAAAAGTAACTTTTGTTGGGGAGAAATTCCTTGATTAGACTGTCGTCTTAATATTTGCCAATCATCCAGCCAACCAATAAATCCGTAGAACAAAATAAGGAAGGATACAGCAAGAACCTGAGCATTAAAACCAGTCAAAACCAAGCCCAAAATTACCGCAACGGGAAGCACGAATATGCCACCCATGGTAGGAGTCCCTGCCTTTTGCAGATGGGATTGGGGTCCATCTTCTCGGATGACTTGTCCTGCTTTCAGGGATTGTAATTGTGGGATAACCCAATAACCTAAAATAATAGTAATTACAGTGGAACCAACAAAAGGTAGGAAAAGGGATCCATCCAAGTTTGTTAAGCGACCAGTTTGCCAGTCCAACACCAAGGAAATTACTCCCAGAGCGACCATTAGTGTATAAAATAGACCCACTCCTGTAATCCGGAATATTCGATTCACCCTATTAATGGATTTATCTGATAATAGCCTTGCGTCCACAACCCTTACCTCATTTCATACCAATGGAAAATACTAGTCTTTGCAAGAAACTACATCACAGGAGCTAGATGATCCGAATAAAATCTCACATTACACACCTCTGAATATTACGATTGATTAGGTTGGCTTGACAAGTACTTTTGCCGAGATCATTAAAACAATGTGAAGTTTGTTATTGCCTGTTCCATGCGTTCGATCACTTTAGAGACCTCCATCAACCCCAAATCACCTGTCGCTCTAGTCCGAATACTTAATGCATTGGATTCCACTTCCTTTACCCCAATAACCGCCATGACTGGAATTTTATCCTGTTCGGCTTTACGGATCAGCTTACCTAAACGTTCCCCACTTTGATCCACCTCTGCCCGAATTCCATGGGCTACCATCTCTCTCATCACTTGGTTGGCAAATGGCATCAAGTCATCCGTAACTGCCAATAATCGTACCTGCGTTGGAGCCAGCCACAGGGGAAAATCCCCGGCATATTCCTCGATCAATATACCAATTAATCTTTCTAAGGAACCGAAGGGAGCGCGATGAATCATGACAGGGCGTTGACGACTGCCGTCTTCAGCAACATATTCCAATGCAAACCGTTCAGGTAGGTTATAGTCTACCTGAACCGTACCTAATTGCCACTCCCGTTCCAGGGCATCCTGAAAAATGAAGTCCAACTTGGGTCCATAAAATGCCGCTTCCCCAATCCCTTCAAAATGATCCATACCCAGGGTTTCTACCGCCCGGCGAATGGCTCCCTGGGATTTTTCCCAGGCATCATTATCTCCTATATATTTATCAGAATTCCCATCGCGAAAACTAAGGCGGGCTCGAAAATTGTTTAACTGTAATTTCTGAAAGACTGACAAAATTAAATCAACCACATTTAAAAACTCAGCATCCAATTGTTCCGGGGTCACAAAAAGATGGGAGTCATCCACGGTAAACCCCCTGACACGGGTTAACCCACCAAGTTCTCCCGACTGTTCATATCGATAGACTGTACCAAATTCGGCGAGGCGCATTGGTAATTCTCGATAAGACCTCAGTCCACTTTTATAAATCTGAATGTGAAAGGGACAGTTCATTGGCTTCATGACGAAGCCCTGTTCCAGTTGGCGAGACTGGTCATCATCAGCCATCATGGGAAACATATCTTGGCTATACTTTTGCCAATGCCCTGAGGTTTTAAATAAATCAATGCGGGCGATATGGGGGGTAACCACGGGCAAATACCCCCGTTTTAATTGTTCTTTTTTCAGGAAGTCTTCTAATGTACTTCGTAATATGGTGCCCTTGGGAGTCCATAGGGGTAACCCGGGACCCACCACGTCGGTAAAAATAAAAAGACCTAGTTCTTTCCCCAGACGGCGATGGTCTCGACGCAGGGCTTCCTGTTTACGATGTTCATATATAGCCAATTGTTCTGGTGTTTCCCATGCGGTGCCATAGATTCGTTGTAATTGGGCTTTAGACTCATCCCCTCTCCAATAGGCTCCAGCCACACTTTCCAACGCGATCGCATCTGGGTTTAACTCTCCAGTATTGTCCAAATGGGGACCGGCACAAAGATCCCACCATTGATCTCCCAGATGGTAAATGGAAATTGGTGCTTCCAATCCCTCTAAAATTTCCAATTTATACGGTTCTTGGATTGTCTGAATCCGCCGTAATGCTTCTTCTTTAGTTACTTCCTCCCGTATAACTGGTAATTGTCGTTTAATGATCTTCGTCATTTCTTTTTTAATAGACTTTAGATCTTTTTCAGTAAATGGTTCGGGACTATCAAAATCGTAATAAAATCCATTTTCGATCCAAGGACCAATTGTCACCTGGGCTTTGGGAAATAATTTTTGCACCGCCATTGCCATAACGTGGGATGTGGTGTGGCGAATCCGCTTTAAATGGTCTGATTCACTTGTGCGGGGCAGATGATTCATGGGAAGGATAGTTGAATTGACAGGGATACTGATACTAAGGGTTTTGGCAATCTTGTTTAGTTCAATTGTAACATGGGAGCGAAGGTGGTTTTACATCATCCGTCCTTTCTAGGGAGTGGTCATAACGGGGATATGATTCATCATTGACTATGATTGATATGAATGGGGGCTACTCTTTAAAATTGCCAATCTTTTTAGCTCAATCTCTGTCATCATGACCCAGTATCCAGTTGCACTACTGAATCGTCAATATCCGTGGCTTAAGTTTTTGCCGACATGTGGCAGTACAAATACCTGGGCAAATGAACATCACTCTGCCTTAACCCATGGTGATGTGGTGTTCACCCCACAACAAACTGCAGGTAAGGGTCAACAAGGAAAAATCTGGGTTTCCCCCCCTGGCTGTTTAACTGCAAGCTTTGTCCTAGATGGAATCACTGGGATACCAGTCGGGTTTACGTTAGTTGTTGGGTTAGCCATCATTGAAGTGATAGAAGAGTTACTTCCAGAGTTACGTCATCAACTCCAGTTGAAATGGGTCAATGATGTGTGGCTACGGGGGCGAAAGGTGGCAGGAATACTGTGTGAAAGAACTGGCGATCGCATTATTGTGGGAATCGGTTTAAATCATCGGGTAACCTTTGTTGATCCCACTTCCATTGGTTCTCCCATTAGTCTCCATGAATGGGTCACTCAAGTGCCAGATGAACTAACTTTACTGGTACACATTCGACAGACCTTATTAAAATTCGTTGATCGTCTAAGTTGTAAAGGTCTATCAGAATTTGTAACAGAATTAAATGAACGGGATGGCTTAATGGGACATGAAATTAAAGTTGAAACTGAACAATGCCTCATTTCTGGTGAAGGGATGGGATTGGATGAACTGGGACGGTTACAGGTAAAAACCAGGGATGGACGAATGTGGGCAATTGTGAATGGCAGGGTGATGGGATGGGAAAGAAGGAGCAAACCAATAATTAATCCTGTTGAGAAATAGACAGCCAGCAGTTCCACATTCAGAAGGATAGTAGGTCATTTCAGCCATCGCCCAGATTATCAAGAATTGTAAAGTCCTCTTGGAATAAAACTTTCAGAGCCATCCACATTTGAATTTGGAATCACTGCTCCTTACATAAGTTGGTTGTCATTTTCTATGGACCAAGTTAGAATTATGCAATCAGTCAACTCTAACACGCTCAATGAAAGCGAGATATCAATTCCGTTTCTACCCGACTGACCAACAACGACAGAGCCTAGTTCAGTTATTTGGTTGTGTGCGGGTGGTTGGGAACAATGCTTTAGCTTTCAGCAAATCCAGCAAATATCAATGGTTAAACCGGGTTTCGTCTGCTCTTTTGCAGCAATCCCTTAAGCAATTGGAAGTAGCAAACAAAACCTATTTCGACTCACTTAAAGGAAAGCGAAAAGGTGGAACGGTGGGTCAACCCCGATTTAAAAAAAAGACCAATGATCCATCTGCAACGTTGACTAAAGCAACATTTTCTATCCAACAAGGAGGGGTATTTTTAGCCAAAATTGGCAACTTAGATGCAATTTGGTCTAGGGACTTGCTATCAGAACCGAGTTCAGTCACAGCCATTCAAGACTATACTAATCGCTATTTTTTTAGCGTTGTTGTAGAAATGCAACCCGTTCAAGTCGATACCATAAACCAAAGTATCCGAATTGACTTAGGGACCAAACCCTTTGCCATGATGTCTGATGGCTCTAAAGCAGAGAGTCCTAACTACTCCAAGCATGTCCGTAAAATGCGTAAGCTTCAAAAGACGGTAGTGGATCAGCAGAAAGGTTCAAACCGGGGAAACAACACTCAAATTCAAATCGCTAAACAGCACAATCGAATGGTAGACATCCGCGATGGATGGGAGCCAAGAAGCCAAATTTGTTTAGCTTGGGGTTTCAAATGGGGTAAGCTGAATCTAAAAGTTTGGTCGGTTCGATGCCTGAATTGTGGCACTGAACAGAACCGAGAGGAGAATGCCGCAAAAAATATAGAATCAAGTCGCCATAGGGCATTGGGAGACTCTAAACGGACGCAGAGACAGAGTAAGACTACCTCGGTAGCGTCAGTCAGTGAAGCGTCAAGAATCACCGTGGCTTCAGCCCGGTGAGTATGTCAAAGCTATCTCTAAGCAACTGTGTTGTTCCGTTGAGTCCCATGACAAAGATATCTGCGCCTAATCGGTTTTGGAGGTCTCTCACCAAGCCTTATCGATGGTGGTTAAGAACACCAGAGCGTGCCCTTGACCAATCCTATGAAGCAGCTTTAAGAATTCTAAGTATTGAAGATAAACACTTTCATGGTAGACGAATTTCATCAGAGGAGAACATTTTTTCTGATGCTGAATTTAGCTATTTCCAGTCAGAGTTAGTCCGTTACCTGAATATTAGCCGCATTCGCATGGCTGAATTTAAGGCAAGTCGTTTCATTGTGAATCGGGTGCAGTGGCAGGTTGACGACGATTCATTGGCAACCCCGGCAGAAGCAACCCTTTCCCAATCCCAGCAAATGCTGACAAAGATCACATTGATTGAGCAAGTATTCAACCGTTACCAACCCCAACAGGTTAACCCTAGGTTTTGGAGTTCATCAGGTTCTAGCCTTGCAGCTGGCAATGGAATCACTCAATCAACTTCCATGCCCCTTCATCCCAAATCCATGGGCACAACCCTACCTGATGGGTCTACCCATAAAAATGGGGCGATCGCCCCTCCAAAGCAATTCACCAGACTAACAGAACCATTCCTGGAAGGGAATAATGGACAGGAGCTAACCAGTAAACCAGAATCTTTAACTGAAAAAACAGGGGTGTTGCCCCGGTCTATTCTTGGCACTCTTGATCGCCTCCGCCGTGAATTAGACCCTGATGCAGAGCAGGAAGTTGTTAAAACCTTTCGGGTTTCCAAAGCTAAAACCGTTCTTTCCCTTCGTTTTATTTTATTGTTACTTTTAGTCCCCTTACTCACTCAACAAATCACCAAAAATTTTATTGTTGGTCCAATTGTGGATCATCTGCGAGCGCAACATCCTGATCATATTTTTATTAATTTCGAACTAGAAGAAGAAGGATTATCGGAACTCCAACGATTTGAAGCAACATTACGATTTAAGACTATGGTGGGGGCTATCCCGTCTCAATCCCAAGAG
Source organism: uncultured Synechococcales cyanobacterium (assembly GCA_903897715.1). Lineage (GTDB taxonomy): Bacteria > Cyanobacteriota > Cyanobacteriia > CAIUCS01 > CAIUCS01 > CAIUCS01. The sequence goes on along the minus strand of CAIUCS010000139.1, from coordinate 9,117 downwards.
CAAATGGGTGAACAAATTAAGGAAAAGGCGACGGAAATCGCCATGGACTATCGGAGGCAAAGTGCTGATGCCATAAAAAATGTTTTTGCCGATCTATTTTCGGCGATCGCCTTTGCCATCATCATTTTTTCCAGTCATCGAGAAATCGAAATCCTCAAAAAGTTTCTAGACGAATTGATCTATGGCTTAAGTGATAGTGCTAAAGCCTTTATTATCATTCTGTTCAGCGATATATTTGTCGGGTTTCACTCACCCCATGGTTGGGAAGTGTTACTAGAAGGACTGTCTCGACATTTAGGACTACCAGCCAACCACGATTTTATCTTTATCTTCATTGCCACATTCCCAGTAATTCTGGATACGGTCTTTAAGTATTGGATTTTCCGATACCTGAACCGGGTATCCCCTTCGGCGGTGGCAACCTATCGCACCATGAATGAGTAGTGGTAAATGAAGTCCCTGGGACAAAAAACAATCCAATACCTGGGGACACCGGGTAAAGCTGGAGAGTTTGCCAAAATTCTCAAAAACCACGCTGATTTTGCAGTGACCCAGAAGAAAATTCAATCTGGATCTGTTGTCTGGGGATTTCATCTGTGTACTAGGTTCTTCTGGCTGTGGAAAAACCACCCTGTTAGGGTATTGGCTGGGTATCAGTCTCCAACTCAGGGAACCGTGATGGTTGCTGAAAAATTACACACCAAACCCAACATTGCAAGCATCCGCACTGACAGGAAACAGGAATCTGAATAAATAAAACTCTCCATCAGAACCGTTCCGTTTCCGGTGGCGGTGCCCCTGCCCCTGGTTTATTAATAAATAAATTTTTAGCCGCATCATTTTGATAAACACATTCAACCTGCGGTGAATTTTCCAATTCTCCAATAAATCCAAAAGTATTCATACGATTTCGACATTCTCGCACCTGATCCGAATTAACCACTTTCCGTTGTTCCAATAGTGCCCAGTTTGCATTTCGAATCACACAACCGGGACGCATGGTTGGTTGAGCTACATAGGCATTGAAGGGATTGAGGGTAACGAATACTCGGGTATCGATGGCAATGGCACTGGCTCCGAATTGTACACACAATTCTGCATTAGGAGCATTGAGATCAATCGACTCCCGTGAAAACACATTAGATGCAGGTCCAGTATTGGAAGCAGAACTTATCCCAATGCCTACCCCAATGCCCAATACAAAAATGCCACCTAAAATAGCAATGGATGTGGCAGTTAATGCGGGTGTAAAAGTTTTTGATTGACGTTGTCCCGGAGTAGGACTATCGGAACTATTTTCGTACTCCCGCCTAAAGTCCCGGTCATAATCATAATTGCGGTCGGATGGTCTACTTCTGCGTTTCATAACTGGACACGGATTGGTACGGATGGGGATGGTTCTACCGACAATCTGCGGGTTGAGACCATAAGGGATAATTGGGTTTGATAAAGTTGTTCCCTACGTTTATTATGAACTTTTAAACCCCAACCGTCCAATTTTTTTTAGGATTATCCTATTGGAAATCGATGTATTCCATTTCCTTAGGGTTCAAAAAGCAGTATAGTAAAGAACGAAGTCAATTCTTAAGTAATTGTGAAATCCATTAGTCTCTTAGGAGCCACTGGTTCCATCGGTACCCAAACCCTGGACATTGTGTCAGAGCATCCGGATAAATTTCGGATTGTAGGGTTGGCTGCTGGACGAAATGTATCTTTATTCGCTCAACAAATTCGTCAATTTCGTCCAGAAATTGTAGCAATTCATGATGCTGAAAAATTAGAATCCCTCCAATCTGCCATCGCCGACATCACTCCCCAACCCTTAGTCATGGCTGGGGAAGACGGGGTTGAAGCAGTTGCCCGTTATGACAGCGCCGATACGGTGGTCACTGGTATCGTTGGCTGTGCTGGGTTATTACCCACTATTGCAGCCATAGAAGCAGGGAAAGATATTGCCTTAGCAAATAAAGAAACATTGATAGCGGGGGGACCGGTGGTTCTTCCATTAGTACAAAAGCATGGAGTAAAGCTACTACCCGCAGATTCAGAACATTCAGCCATATTCCAATGTTTGCAAGGGGTTCCTGAGGGCGGGTTAAGTAGAATTGTGTTAACCGCATCGGGAGGGGCTTTTCGAGACTGGCCCGTGGAGCGGCTAGTCCACGTTAAGGTGGCTGATGCCCTAAAGCATCCCAATTGGTCTATGGGTCGTAAGATCACTGTTGACTCAGCTACTCTGATGAATAAAGGGTTAGAGGTGATTGAAGCCCATTATTTATTTGGTGTAGATTATGATCACATTGATATTGTGATCCATCCCCAAAGTATTATCCATTCTTTAATTGAATTACAAGACACCTCGGTATTAGCTCAATTGGGTTGGCCCGACATGCGCTTGCCCCTGTTATACGCCTTATCATGGCCAGAACGAATTCCCACCCGTTGGTCTCGGTTAGACTTAGTAAAAGCTGGGGATTTAACCTTCCGGGAACCTGATCATCACAAGTATCCCTGTATGCAGTTGGCTTATGCTGCCGGTCGTGCAGGGGGGTCAATGCCTGCAGTACTCAATGCTGCTAACGAACAGGCCGTTGCATTATTTTTAGATGAAGCCATTGCCTTTCTCGATATTCCTCGTCTAATTGAACGGGTGTGTGACCAACACCAACCCCACAACCAACCCCACCCTAGTTTAGCTGATATTGTAAATGCCGATACTTGGGCAAGACAGGCAGTGGTGGTAGCTAGCCAAACTGCTCAACCGATTTTGGTATAAGTAGTTTGGAACCGGATTCGAGATGGTTATGACACATCGCATAATATTGGTAACTGGACCAACCCGGTCGGGTAAAAGTGAGTGGGCTGAACACTTAGCCCATGGGTGTGACTATCCCGTTACTTATCTGGCAACCAGTACGGCAGCCACCGATGATGAAGAATGGCAGCAACGGATTAAAGACCATCGTCTCCGCCGTCCTCCCCAGTGGCAAACCTTAGAAGTAGGGGCAGACCTTGCCCGTACCATCGCATTAACGTTGCCCGGAAATTGTTTGTTAGTAGATTCGTTGGGTAGTTGGCTGACAACTGTCCTTACCCAAGACTCTCCCCGATGGGAGTACACAGTGGATGAATTATTGGATACTTTGAAACTAACCCCCAATCCAGTAATTCTGGTTTCTGAAGAAACAGGCTGGGGAATTGTACCAGCCTATGCCACTGGTCGCCTTTTTCGCGATCGCCTAGGAACCCTAACTCGACAAATTGGGGCGATGGCTGATGTGGTGTATTTAGTCACAAGCGGATATGCGATTAATTTAAAGCAGGTTGGAGAACTAATCCAATGATAGAAAACGAATTGAGTGACGATTGACTCTCCCCATAGTTGGGGCAGTGTGCAAGTCAGATGGTTTTTTTGAAGGGGCAAGGGATGCTAAATATAGAAATCAGGTTGGGGAATGTGGTGATTTAGAACCCAGTCACCAATTGCTTTAATTTTATACTCTACGGGATCATGGAGGGTAAATGTGTGCAAATTACGCCAATAGCGGTCAAAGCCATATTGAGTTGCTGTTGACCTTGCACCCATCACTTCAAACATGCCATTGGTTACATCTAAACTCACTGTGTGAGCAGCAACTTTTGCCGCAGCGATGGCGGACGCTGTTTCTCCTCGATGTTGAGTCGTTAGATTCCATTCCTGTTCCCAAGCTGCTTGTAAGGTGAATCCGACTCGATCTACTAATGCTTCTGCGGCGAGTAAGGTTATCCACATATCCCCTACCTTTGAAGAATATAGGGGTTCTGGGTGGCAATATCCCGTTGATTGTTTGCTAAAGTGAGTACTACCATTGAAGGGTCTTTCTGATAGAAAAGATGTTCAATTGCGCCGGTAGGATTTTTACGAGCTAGGATTAAACCTTTTCCGTGAAAACGTTTGACAGGTCAACCGCATAGAGACTTTAAAATTCTAGATCCTCCTCTCCCTCATGGAGAGGAGGATGGAGGGTGAGGGCTAACCGAACATCGGTCAACTAACCTTAACCCGAATTGAGGTTAAACGTAATACCCGTTATCTTCCACTCCAGTGAACAATTTGTTTTTCCACGAAACGAAATATCATATTTAGACAGTACCCCAATACCCCCGTTGTCAGAATTGATGCATACATATCCTTCACATTCAATATTTGTTGAGTCTCAAAAATACGTTTTCCCAGCCCTAGGTCGGTGCCGATAAACATCTCTGCCACAATGACAATAACTAGAGAAATACTGATACCGGTTCGCAATCCAATAAAAATTTGGGGTAAACTTTCCCAAAACAGTACATCTTTGAATATATCCCAGTGACTTGCTCCCATGACTCTTGCTGCCAAAATCCGTGATTGGCGTGCATTCATTACCCCATAGGCACTATTGAAAATAATCACCAAGAATCCGGCAAAGGCAGGAATAACCACCTTGTTCCAGTCACTGGTTCCCAAAAATAACAAAAACATGGGAATTAGAGCACTGGCTGGGGTAGAACGGAAGAAATCAATCAAAAATTCAAAGCTGCGGTACACCCGTTCATTACTACCCAAGATGATTCCTAAGGGAACCCCCAATATTGCTCCAATGGCAAATGAGAGTAAAGTACGCCATAGGGTGGTAAAAAAATCAAGAAATAGCCCATTTTCAGGACGGAATGTAACGATGACCAGTTCGGCGATGGTGGCTACCGGTGTTGGTAATAATACCGGATTCACCCAGTTGGATGTCGCTGCGATTTCCCAAAATGATAATAGAATGACCACCCCCAATAAGGGTAGTAATTTATCAGCCCATGGTACCCATTTGCTCGCGATCGCCAAAGGATTTTGGGAGGGCGATGGCTGCCTTTTTTTTTGGTTCATTGACGCATTTCCTGACGAAAGATATCTAGGCAGTGTCCCTTAGTGCGAACAAATTCTGGATGGGACACCGTATCTGGAGTACGGGGACGGGGTAACTCGAATTGCACTTTTTCCACCACATGGGTGGGACGTTTGCTAAGTAACAAAATTTGATCAGCCAAGTAGACAGCATCCTCTAAATCATGGGATACGACCACAGTTGTTAAGTTTGATTCCATGTGAACTTGTTGGAGTTTTTCACGGATATATAAAGTCATTTCAAAGTCTAATGCTGAAAACGGTTCATCTAAAAACAAGACCTCCGGATCCGCTACCACTGCCCGTAAAATGGCAATCAATTGCTGCTGTCCTCCCGAAAATTGGTAAGGATAACGCCGTAAGTCTAATGTAATATCAAAGGTTGCCAGGAGTTGATCCACCCGCTGATGTCGGTTTTTTTCAGCCATTCCTTTGACCTTGAGGGGATAGGCAATATTATCAAAAGCACTCATCCAAGGAAATAATGTATCCCGATAGTTCTGAAAAACATATCCGATGCGGGATCGTCTTAGGGGTTTATCGGCAACTGTAATCTGACCTTGATCAATGGGAATTAACCCACTCATCATATTAATGAGTGTTGATTTACCACAACCATTGGGACCAAAGACTGAAATCACCTTACCCTCTGGCAGGGTTAGATCAAAATCTTGATAAAGTACTTGACCGCCGAAGGATTTGCATAATCCCTGTACGTTAATAAATGCTGAAGTGGCGGTGGAGATCATATTGAATGACTATAATAAAAATCTTCTAAGGGTTAACCTATCCCAGATGAAGAAAATAGACCAATGCCTTTTCGATTCCCAAAAGGCATTGGAATTAAGGTGCTGGAGTTAGTTTATGACTATTCTAAACGCACCTGAACTAGATTGAGGTGTTCACCAGGGAAACCCAATCATCGGGATGGTTTGTACAATAAAGGGGCAACCTGTACCTTTTTCGTGAGTATTTTAGAGTCTAGAAGAAAGTCATAGAAACTCTGAAAATGCTTCAGATCCAATGATGAAAATTCATCATACACTCGATAGTCAGGAAGGGGAACTGCCTTCACCAGGTTGCCAGTGATGGGGGTATACCCCACCATGGAAGCCCGTGCTTCGTTGGGATTTTTACGAACAACATCTACGGCTCTGCGGTAAGTCTGTATGTATTTTTGAGCAGTTTTAGGATAGGTTGTGATGAATTTAGTGGTCAACACAGCCGAGCCCCCAAACCAAGGTGCTCTAGGATCACCTAAGATGTATTTGGCAACCACTCCTGTCTCTAAAACACGGGTCAATCCATTTAGGGTACCAATTGTTCCGTTCGGCTCTAAGGTATAAGCAGCAGCGATTGAACCTGATGACACCGCTGCAGGATGTTGAGCACGATCCAGTTGGAGAATCTGAGCATCAGTAATACCATTTTTAGCCAGTATCCCCTTGGTCACTGCTAAGTCTTGAGGACCTGGACCGCACCCAACTTTTTTACCCTTCAGCTCAGCAATGGAACGAATTGGACTATTCTTGGCAACAATGAACTGATCCAGTACGAATTTCCGATTGGTTGGATTTGAGACAATTATCTTAAAGAAGTTGGGGGACACCACCTGAGCAATGGCCAATGCCCCTGAAGGCGTTCCATTAGAACACCCTTGCAACTGTCCGGCAATCATCCCTTCTATAATTTGTTGGGGATTAACAAATTTCTTTGCTTCTACATCAAGACCCGCTTCCTTAAATAATCCTTTTTCAACCGCATAAAAGAAAGGTAGCCCAGCAGCAATAGTGGGATATCCAATCAAAATTTTACCTGGGGTCTCAGCAACGGCTTGCTCCCTCGACTGGGCAATGTCATAGGCAATTGCCAACCCAGCACCTCCCCCTACCTGAAGAAACCTGCGTCTGTTCAAGTGCATGAAATAACTCCTTGATTAAGTTATGTGGTAACTGAAATGTGTGGTTGTTCCTGTGAGGGGGATGGATACACTATCCACCTCAGTTAACAGGCTAGTGAATACCTCTTACCTGAACGTACTGTCCTGAACGCACTGTATAGACGCACTCCAACCACTAGGGTTAGTAATATTCATAACATTAGGTAAAATAGGGTATTGTAGCTTATGTTACAAAGTTATCCCCCACCCAAAGTCTCTCTCCCGTTTTAGGAGAGAGACTTTGAATCTAGTTCCCCTTCTCCTAAAAAGAGAGAAGGGGTTAGGGGATAGGGCTGCAAAATTGGGATACTCTCGTTTTCCTTTGCCAAAGCTTTCATAACAAAGAAAAACCCCCAGACTGGTTCTTAACCTGAACCCATCAGGGGAATTGAATACATACTGAAAAATGGAAAACGGTTATCTAATCAGAACATCTAAACCATCAATCAACCAGCCCGACCATGGTGGACACCCGCTGATCAACTTCGGTCTTAAAAAAATAATTAGCATAGAGAGAGAAATCAGACTGGGAGATTTTGGAATAAGAAGTACGGATTTCTGCGTTCAGTGCTACCGTTTTTGCGTCATATAATTGGGTTGCCAATTTTGGATAACACCCAATTCCAATGATGAGAACTAAAAACGAAATTGCAATGAATAACTCCCGAGGTACGGCATCTTCAAATTTAGCTTGGGAGGGCATGACACAACTGGTTCCAAAGCACACTACTTCTTGATTTAAGAAGGAAGGTAAGGAAGAAGAAAAACCAGCCGCAGGACTTTTGGTTGGCAAATCACATGATGGTGCAGCGTTGGCTGCATAAAACAATTGACGTAACATCGATAGTAAGTAGACGGGAGTAATGATCAGACCTACCGCCGCAGAAATCACCATAACAGTTCGGAAAGCAGCATGGTAAGCATCACTGCTAGTCACTCCCACAAAAACAGACAGTTCACTGACAAAGCCACTCATGCCAGGCAGAGCCAGGGATGCCATTGCCCCGGCTGTAAATAGTGCAAATACCTTTGGCATGACTCGACCAATATCACCCATTTCATCCAAGATTAAGGTGTGAGTGCGGTCATAGGTGACACCAGCCAAGAAAAATAATACCGAAGCGATCAACCCATGGGAGATCATCTGCAGCATTGCGCCACTTACCCCTAGATCGGTAAAAGAAGCAATACCCAACAGGACAAAACCCATGTGGGACACCGAAGAATAGGCTAATCTTCGCTTCATATTGGACTGACCAAATGAATTTAATGCACCGTAGATGATATTGATAATTCCTAAAATTCCTAATAGGGGTGCAAAATAAACATGGGCATCGGGTAACAGTTCCATGTTAAACCGAATTAAACCATACCCACCCATCTTCAGCAAGACACCAGCTAATATCATGGACACTGGTGCAGACGCTTCACCATGGGCATCGGGCAACCAAGTGTGTAACGGAAAAACTGCCAACTTAAGACCAAAGGCAATGAGTAGCCCGGCGTATAAAACTAATTCCAACCCTAGGGGATAATCCTTCAACCCCAATTGAACAAGGTCAAAACTCATTGCTCCGCCGCCATAAAGCCCCATGCCCAATGCCGCTATTAAGATGAATATGGATGAGGCAGCCGTGTAAAGTAAAAATTTAGTTGCAGCATACTGACGTTTTTGCCCACCCCAAATTGATACCAGTAGGTAAACCGGAACCAATTCTAATTCCCACACAATGAAGAGTAATAGGGCATCTTGGGCGACAAAAACCCCCACCTGCGCTGCATACAAAACTAACATTAAGAAGTAAAATAATCGAGGCTTATGATCGACTTGCCAGGCTGAAAACATGGCTAACGTGGTGACAAACCCTGCTAACAATACTAAGGGTAGGGATACACCATCCACTGAAACTGACCAACTGAGACCTAACTGGGGAATCCAGGTATATTGTTCAACAAGCTGTAATGTTGAACTACTCACATCGTAATTTGTCCAAAAAGCGTAGCACATTAAAACAAAGTCTGCCAGACCTACACCCAGTGCGTACCAACGGACTAATTTTCCACCTTTATCTGGAAGGAAAGGAATTAGAAACGATGCCACAAGTGGAAGCAGGATGATTGCAGTCAGCCAAGGAAAGTGGTTGGTAATCGTGTCAGCCATGACGTTCAATACCTAATGAAGGAAGGACTTGACAAGTATTTTTGCTTATCAATAAATTTATGTTACAAGAAAATGTAAACTTTTGTTCCTAAATCTGTATTGATT
>CAIUCS010000138.1 GCA_903897715.1 uncultured Synechococcales cyanobacterium | reverse complement strand
TGAAACATTACAGCGGCAACAATAGTCGGTGGGTAGCTGCCCGCTAAAATAGCTCGATGCCAGTCATCCTATTCCCTAACCCGTTCTGAAAATAATCTTGGAACGGGTTAGTCTTTTCTTAGCCTGATTTCCTTCCAAGGGAAAAACATTTAGCTATCGTATAGTTCGTATGGCAGTTAAGGCATTTTTATTTGACTTTAATGGGGTAATCATTAATGATGAGTCTTTACATGAAGAGTTAACTAATCAATTATTACTAGAAGAAAATTTACGTCCCAAACAGGGTGAATTCAAGAAATTTTGCTTAGGTAGAAATGACCGTGGCTGTATTTATGATTTATTTACCCATCGCGGAAGGTTGGTGAGTGAAACGTATTTTAACGAACTTATTAAACGAAAATCCAAGCTATATCTAGAACGGTTATTAAGTTATAATCAACTGCCTATTTATGGTGACGTGAAAGAATTTTTATATCAAGTAAAAGATATAAATTTAATTATGGCAATTGTTAGTGGAGCTGTCCGTTCAGAAATCGATACGGTACTCCGTTGTCTAGAATTAACCGATTTTTTTTCAGTGATAATTGCTGGAGATGATATTCAAAGCAGCAAACCCGATCCTGATGGATATTTATTAGCCATAAATCGTTTAAATCAAAAATTTCCAGAGTTAAGCCTAACGATTAAAGACTGCATTGCAGTTGAAGATACTCCCGCAGGCATCCAATCAGCTAAACGGGCGGGTATTCCAGTGATTGGTGTTGCGAATACCTATCCCCTGCATATGTTACAAAGACAAGCAAACTGGGCTGTGGATTATTTAATGGATTTGGAGTTGGATCGGTTGTAAAATAGGATAAAGTAGTATAAGTCGAACGTTGAGACAACTAAACCGATTTTGAAACGTTTGTTATAGCGGTTCCTGGACGTATGAGGTACGCTCTAAATGAGAGAAGCCTTGCAAATCTTGGACTTGGGCAACTGACCAGTACCTCATCCGAATGAGAATCCCTATATCCTTTTCCTAATAAAGTCATAGGATTCATGTCCCCTATATGAATATTATCTAGGAAGAGTAGAATGTAAAAGTTTAGCAGAAACTATATTTTTAGGATTAAATTAAGGAGTTTAGCTTGTACTATTATTATACTTACACTCCTCCCTATTTTTTATTTATTGCCGGACTTCTTAGCGGAGTTCTTTCTGGCTTTGCTTTTAATGAATCTCTTAAACAACTTGTTAAAGACTGGACTCAAAACCGTTCATCTCGGACGTTAGCAAATATGCGCGGTGTCAGGCTATTCATTCCATTCTTAGGAATTGCAGGTGGCATTTGTCTATTTTTAACATCGGGATTAGAAATTTTCGGATTTCCTCCACCTTTTACATTTATCGTTGCATTCCCCTTGACTGTAATCACTTGTGGACTTATTTGGAGGCAGTTAGGACAAATCTTGATGCAACTTGAAAAAGGGGGATCAAAAGCATTAGATTTAGACTCTTTTTGGGGATAAATCCTGTTTTGAAACAATCTAGTGCTTCATCCCCAATATGAAAAGCCTTAAATGTTTAGCATTCCTTTCTTTGCATAATATTCAAGTTATTTCAATTCCTCCCAGTTGGCTACAATTAAGCGTTGTGTCTTTCTGGTTGGGAATGGTAATCTTAATTGCCGCTTGGTTTCACTTCCAAACCAATGTCAAACCAGAGACAGTTCGTAAAGTAGTTCACATCGGCACTGGGAACATTATTTTGTGGGCTTGGTGGTTACAAATTCCTGCTTGGATTGGTATTGGAGCTTCTATTTTTTTTACTATTCTCACCCTCCTATCCCATCGTTTTTTTTTACTCCCTGGAATTGAAAGTGTGGGGCGTAAAAGTTGGGGAACAGTTTTTTATGCCGTCAGTATTGGTTTATTAATTGCAGTTTTTTGGTCTATTGAACGCCCTGAGTTTGCAGTACTTGGTATTTTGATTATGACCTGGGGAGATGGTATGGCTGCCTTGATTGGTCAACAAATTGGGGTCAACCACTATCATTTATGGGGTGTACAAAAAAGTTGGGAAGGTAGTCTCACGATGATATTGGTGAGTTGGATTGTTGGGGTTTTAGTTTTGGGAAGCCTCTATGGTTGGACATGGCAAGTAAACTTTACGGCGTTTACGGTGGCTTTAGTTGCTACCATTTTAGAATCTTTTTCTAAGTTTGGAATTGATAACCTAACGGTTCCATTGGCGAGTGCTGGACTTGGTTTTGTCCTAATAGAATGGGTCGGAATACTGGGACAAAGTGAAGTCAATCATAGCCAAACGTTTATTAAGAATTTACTATTTCTTCCCTATAGTCTTTAAACATTTATTACTATTTTGACGAGTTCCTATGGGTACTTCTGGTCCTGGATTATGGTCAACTTTCCTATACTACTTTACTTCAACTTCGTTAATTGCTGTATTTGCCATCACTCAAGGTTTACATACTGAATCTGATCCATCACTTCATTTTTACCCTTACATTGGTGGTCTGGTGTTTGGTTTGCTAGCAGGAAGTATAGGTGCCTACTTTAATCGTCATATTTCAATTACCATAAACTCAAAAAAACCTCATAGATTAGAACAACATTTAATTAACCAACTCATTCAGAATAGCTACCAGTTAGTGGGGGAATTAGAAGGATTTACCATATATCAACGCCCCAACCTAAGTGGGGTTTTTTCTGGTAAGTTATTTTACCAATTAAACGAAAACAGTGTCATTATTTCTGGACGTGCTACACAAGTCAAAGCGTTACGTAATTACTTAAACCCCAAAGTTGAAACGGGTCTACATTAATGTTCTATCTACTAGCCCATGGTCTGGGTACATTATTACTTTCTTCCCTATCCCCGTTGATTGCTGTCACCCCCACTTCTCCTTCTTTGCACCTTACCTATCCGCCGATTAACCATCAAACAACCAGCGATCGCATTTTTTTAATTGGCACTGCTCCCCCCATTGGTACTGTCTTAGTAAATGGACAGATCATTCATCGCAATCAATTCGGGCATTTTGCCCCCATCTTTCCCCTTCAAGTAGGTAATAATACATTTACTTTATTTTATCAAGGGCAGACTTTACAGGTAAACGTTACTCGCACATCAATTAAACCTACCCCACCCCAAGATGTTACCTTTTTACCCAACTCCCTAGAGCCCTCCGTAAATTTAGCTCGACTTGCGGGTGAACAGATTTGTTTTGGAGCGATCGCACCACCCAACGCTTCAGTTAGTGTCCAACTAGGTGAGCAGACCTTACAACTACAGGAACCGCCCCAAGTCACTGATTTACCCCCCAACCAAGGAGTACTCGCTCAGCAAAATCAACCCTTACCTAGTTCAGGATCTGGACATTATCAGGGCTGCATGGGATTAAATTTAGGAAAAGGGCGGGTGCATCATCCCCTGTTTGTCTTAAAGCAAGGTGGAAAAACAGTAACTCAACCCAGTTCTGCAACCGTAGAACAATTAGACCCAGACCGCTTAACAGTTATCCAAGTAATGAATGAATTGGGGGCAGCTCGAACTGGACCTAGTACCGACTATTCTCGGCTAACTCCTTTACCCAAAGGCACCAGGGCGATGGTCACTGGTCGGCAGGGAGACTGGCTGCGGTTAGATTATGGAGGCTGGATTCGTCAACGAGAAACCCAACCATTCCCTTATGCCTTACCACCCAAAACAGTCATTCGCAGTTTACGGGCTGTAGCATACCCTGATCGCACTGACATTTTTTTCCCATTACAGGTTCCTGTTCCCATTACAGTTAATCAACGGGATACTAGTTTTGTCCTCACCTTACATAACACCATTGCCCAAACTGATACCATCCGTTTGGATGATAACCCCTTAATCCGTCGATTAGATTGGATGGCAACTCCCTCTGAACAAGTAGAATATACTTTTTGGCTAAAGTCACATCAGCAATGGGGTTATGACTTACGTTATGAAGGCTCCACCTTAGTCCTATCCCTTCGTCATCAACCCCACCCATCTTCTAAACAATCTTTGCAGGGTGTGACGATTATTTTAGACCCAGGGCATGGAGGACCTGAGGACTTGGGAGCTAGAGGTCCTACCGGTTATCCGGAAAAGGATGTCACCCTGATCATCAGTCGGTTACTGGCTAGGGAGTTGCGAAAACGGGGAGCACGGGTGGTATTGACTCGCACTGCCGATGTTGATGTTTCTTTGGCTGATCGGGTGGCTTTAATAAACCGAATTCAACCAACCTTAGCCTTGAGCCTGCATTACAATGCCTTACCGGATAACGGTGATGCCCTCAATACCCAGGGGATTAGTACTTTTTGGTATCACCCCCAGGCCCATTCCTTAGCTGTTTTTTTGCATAATTTTTTAACTCAGCGGTTATCCCGTCCCTCAGCTGGTGTTTTTTGGAATAATCTAGCTCTAACCCGTCCTGCCATTACCCCATCGGTTTTACTTGAATTAGGTTTTATGATTCATCCTGATGAATTTGAATGGATCATAAATTCAACGGAACAACATAAATTAGCAGTAGCGATCGCTGAAGGGGTTGTGGCATGGATCACTAAACATTGACATACTCCCCAGCCTAAAATGCGTTTTGTTCTAACCATTTCTTTGCCCAGTCTAGAGCATCTTCACGGATGCTAATGTGTCCCTCTGCTTTGGCAATCTGAATTTCGGTTAATAATTGTCCCATGAGGGGACCAGGGCTGAGGTTTAAGGTTTGTATTAGATCCTGTCCCGTTAATGGAGGGGTAGGATGGGCTACGGGGTTATGGGGGTCTAGGTACTGATCAATCAGGGGTTGAATAGCAGGGAGTGTGCATCCAGTTGCTAATGCCAATATTATCAATGCAGGCAGGGTATTTCCTGCTTTTTGAAATAAGAAATAGTGGTCTCTTACATTCAGTTGGGCTTGAGAGTGTAGCAAGGGTGCTAAGTGGAGTAATGTTAGAACGGTTTGTAATTGATGACGACTGATCTTCAAGTGGGATAGTTCTAGGGCGGCAATGGCTGGCATTGGAGAAACCAATGGGGTTAGCTTAACAGTATTTAGGAAAGTGCGACCATCAATATGGGGCTTTTGGGTTGCCCGAAGAGGACGATGGAGTTCCCCAATAAACTGAGGTAGGGGGTCTTGTAATGTTAATACCCATTGATCAATTTGAGTGATTTGATCAAAGCTGTTCGCTCTGGCACTGGGTAGCCAATCTCGGAATAATCCGTCTTGCCATGCTTGATGTAACCATGGGGTTCCCAAGGGCGATCGCAGTAAATAAAATAACTCAGCTTGTACTCGTTCTGCTGCAACGGTTGTGAGATGGGGAGCCAGTTCCCGAATCGCCTCTTGGGTTGACGGTTCCAAGGTAAATTCCAGTTGAGCAGCCTGTCGATAGGCTCGAAGTAAACGAAGTGGGTCATCCCTGAGATTATTCCTAGCAATCATCCGCACTATCCCTCTTTGGAGGTCAGCGCACCCATGAACTGGATCAATCAATTGACCATTATGAGGATCATAAGCAATGGCATTGATGGTAAAGTCTCGACGGAATAGGTCAATGGCTAAGGTTTCCCCTTCTTGCAGGGCAAAGTCAGCAGTTGCATGGTCAAACACAACCCTGGCAATTTGCCGCTCTGCATCTAACACCGTAAATCCGGCGTGATGGAGACCAGCAATGGTGGATGCTGTTTCAACCGCGCCTTCAGCTAGTACAAAGTCAAGATCAAGATAGTCTCTGCGCCGTCCCATCAAGGCATCACGAACACTCCCTCCCACCAAATAAGTATGGGCAGGCAGTTCATGAATGGGGAATGGCCAGGGTTCTAAGGCAAGGGTGGAGAATCCCTTCACAATCATTCAAGGTTTGATTCAGGATGATGATTGGAAATCCGTTCAGCTTCGGGACAATCTTCCGAAGTTAAAGGTTCTACATCACCACGGGGGACAGTGGCTAATTTTTGAGTGATGGCACCGATGCTTTCCAAACGTACCATCTCTTCCCAGGAACAGGTTTCATCCTCTTCTTCCGTTTCATAACGAAGGGTGACAATGTCTCCCTCTATATCTAAAATACGACTCCGCTCAATCCATCGTTGTTGATCCCGCAAAAAAATCCATACTTCACGTCCTTCGCAACATAATTGATAGATCTTGCGGTGCAACATAGTATTAGTTCTCCTGAGCAATTCAAAACTCTTGATGGATGGTCTGACACTGCCATAGACATGATTACATTACGGTCAAGAAATGTGCGCTTTACAGATCCAATAACTCAACTCAAAACATAAACTGCCTTTATTGTTGACGAACCAACCATAATTGCTATTTTAGCGATAAGTCAGTAAAATTAACCATCAAATCTTTGATGAACAATGATGATATGTGGGATCTTAACGGAATAGGTCACGAGAGTATCCCAATTTTGCCATGGTTGGTGGTCTAGCTTTCCTAGGGTATAGCCCTGTTTCACAAGTGTTTGTAACTGCTTTCAACAGAGTAAAGCCCCCTATTCAATGCAATTATTCTTCATCTTATTGTCCCGATGGAATGAGCTAAACTTGCATTGAATTCGAAAAATAATGGGTAGTTTCTATGATCGAGAAGATTTTATTAGCTGACTCTGGTGCGGGTCAAGTTGAAAAAATGTTAAAAAACCTGATGGAAGTTCCTTCCATTCAACGGGCATTTGTCACTGTACTCCATGTGGTGGCTCCCCAGACGACCGCTGAAGAAATGCAATCTTGCTGGGAGGAAGGGGGTAAGTTGTTA
>CAIUCS010000137.1 GCA_903897715.1 uncultured Synechococcales cyanobacterium | reverse complement strand
TGAATTAAAACAAAAAAACAACCTAATGGAGCTGAGCGGAATCGAACCGCTGTCCGCACTGGGTATTAACCCCCCGATCGTTCACAGGTTTAGCCCTTCTAATCCTCAGGGCAAGAACCAACCATTATCCCGATTGGTGGGATGCTCTGGAAATATCTTAATCAGTCAACTTTCCAGAGATAGTTAACCAATGCATCCGTTGAGGTTTATCCATACCGTTTAACGGAGTCACGATATGAATGCTCGAACCTATAAGAGGTTTTTAGGCAACAGCTACGGCCTTACGAGCGAAAGGAACGATGTTATTCGCACTTACGATTGTTGAGCCTGGGATTTGCGAGAGGAGACTCACTCTCGACCTGTATCACGGAGCAGCGTTCGCCAACACGTCGAAACCAGTACAGCCCCTAAACTTTTATAATTATAATACATAATACTCTATAATAGCAATGTAGAGTTATGCGGATGTGGCGGAATTGGCAGACGCGCTAGATTTAGGTTCTAGTTCCTCACGGAGTGAAGGTTCAAGTCCTTTCATCCGCATCGTGAAAGTGAAAATTGATTGAATACGGAATTAAACACTGTTTCTGGAGTTATATTTTATTACTACTTAAAACTATGGTGAATCGTCGTTTTTTCCTCAAGTCTTCCCTAGCGGTCAGCTCAGTTGGTTTAGTTTTCATTGCGGCTCCCCCCGCCGTTGCATTGGGTGGTCACCAACCCACCATTAATGAACCAGCACCCGCCTTTACCTTACCCACCAACACCGGCAGTGGTCATGTTTCCCTCACCGATTACCTTGGCAAATGGGTGGTGTTATATTTTTACCCGAAAGACTTTACCCCCGGTTGCACCTTGGAAGCACGGCGATTTCAAAAAGACCTACCCAACTATCGCAAACGGAATGCCCAAATCCTAGGGATTAGTGCTGATACAGTTGACTCCCACGCCGAATTTTGCGATTCCGAAGGGTTGAAATTTCCCTTATTAGCAGATACGGATGGGAGTATTAGTCGTGCTTATGGTTCCTGGCTAGGTTTTGTATCTTTACGTCACACATTTATTATTGACCCCCAAGGTTTCGTCAAGGGAATTTTCTTAGGGGTGAATCCAGCGGTTCATAGTCAAGAAGTGTTAGCAAAACTAGATGAATTACAACTCGGTTAAAGCATAACCAATTATTAACTCATTCCTTACATTAGATTTCTGTTGTAGATGGAGTGATAATATTTCATGTATCATATTCCCTATCGAATTATCGGATAAATATCCCACGTTTACCCCGTAGTTTCTCAAGGATGTTTAATTATACCTGTTTTCTTCCATGGTTAGTACTGCCTCCACCAATACAGATATCTCCCCGTCAGCGTCCCACCGTAAGCCTTCTAAAGTAGAAGGCATTAAAGAACGAAGTGAGGGTTTACGCGCTCCCATCCTATCTGAAATTCCCCTGGATACCTCATCTTTTTCCAATGATGGGGTTCAATTAATCAAATTCCATGGTTTCTATCAGCAGGATAACCGGGATAACCGTTCCAAGGGTCAGGAAAAGGATTATCAATTCATGTTACGAACCCGTTCCCCCGGAGGTTTCATCCCCCCCCAGCTTTACCTCACGTTGGATCGGTTGGCAGACGAGTACGGTAATCACACGATGCGAGCCACTACCCGGCAAGGCTTTCAACTCCATGGGGTACTCAAGGAAAACCTAAAAGCTGTAATTTCTCATATCGTTCACAACCTAGGCTCTACCTTGGGTGCTTGTGGTGACCTGAATCGAAACGTGATGGCTCCCCCCGCACCCTTTAAGAATCGTTCCGAGTACACCCTAGCCTGGGACTATGGGAATCAGATTGCTGACCTTTTAACCCCACAAACTGGGGCGTATTACGAGCTTTGGCTAGATGGAGAAAAGGTGATTAGTGGGGAAGAAAAGCCAGATGTTAAAGCTGCTCGGTTGAAAGATGTCCATGGTAGGATTTACCCCAACCATGAGGAACCAATTTACGGTGACCATTATCTGCCACGTAAGTTTAAGTGTGCGGTAACGGTTCCAGGGGATAATTCTGTGGATTTATTCTCTCAGGATGTAAGTCTGGTGGTTATCACTAATGGGGATGGACATTTGCAGGGGTTCAATGTATATGCTGGGGGTGGTCTTGGGCGTACCCATCATAAGGAAGAGACGTTCCCTCGGTTGGCAGATCCCATTGGTTATGTAGATTACCCTGATATTTATGACCTGATGATTGCCATTGTTGCTACCCAACGGGACTATGGCGATCGCTCAGAACGTCGTCATGCTCGTATGAAATACCTCATCCATGATTGGGGTGTGGATAAATTTCGAGCCCAGGTAGAGGCGTATTTCGGGAAACCCATCCAACCCTTCCATCCATTGCCAGAATTTAAGTACCACGACTTTTTAGGGTGGCAGGAACAGGGGGATGGCAATTGGTTTGTTGGGGTTTCAGTGGAAAACGGACGAATTCAGGACACACCAGACTTAAAATTAAAGACTGCCCTACGGCAAATTGTAGAGCAGTTTTCAGTACCCATACGCCTGACTCCCCATCAAAATGTGTTGTTATATGACATTCCTCCACTAGCAAAGGCTGACATCCAGGAAATTTTAGGGGGTGCTGGCATTAAGGCAGAAACAACCATTGACCCATTAACTCGATATAGCATGGCTTGTCCGGCATTACCCACCTGTGGACTAGCGATTACTGAATCGGAACGGATTCTGCCTACTTTTTTAAATCGTATTCGGTCATTACTGGTTAAGTTAAATCTAGAGGAAGAGTCCTTCGTCATTCGGATGACCGGTTGCCCCAATGGATGCGCCAGACCCTACATGGCTGAACTAGGATTTGTGGGCAGCGCACCGGAAAGTTATCAAGTCTGGTTAGGCGGCAATCAGAACCAAACCCGGTTAGCTCAACCCTATCAAGAAAAAATGCTTGAATCACAACTTGAACAGGAATTAGAGCCAGTCCTTGCATTCTTCAAACAATTTCGTCAATCCCATGAAGGGTTTGGAGATTTTTGTCATCGAGTGGGATTGGAGGCAATTCGTGAGTTTGCCGTCACCTATGTCCCCATTGGTCATGGCTCAAAAACTCGACGACGGGTGAGTCTTTCTGAGTCTGTTTATCAGCAATTAAAGTCTACTGCTGCTAGTCAGGGGAAATCCATCACTGCCTTAGCCACTGAAGCCATCCATGCCTACCTTAATCCTTAAGGTTCTCCCCCTATTGAATCGATTGAATCGATGAATCATTGGTGAATTCCTGCTTGCCAACCCCAGACCAGTTGCAGTCTCTGCTTACCCAAGCAAAACTACAGGGTCACCTCGGTCAATTACCCGCCCACATCCCCTTATTATCCGTTGCCCAACCCCATTGGTGTGCATTGAGTTTACATCAGGTTACGGGACAGGGGATTTCAGCAGGGGATGATCAGCAAATTTTCCCCCTCATGAGTATTGTTAAGCCCTTTGTGGTGTTATTTTGTTTACAGCAGTGGGGGGGAGATTGGTTACAGCAACGAGTGGGAATGGAGCCGTCTGATTATTCCTTTGCTGCCATTGCCCAATTAAAAATAGACCATGGCTGGCCCCGTAATCCCATGATCAATAGTGGTGCTTTAACGTTGGCGGGTCATTTAGGAGAATGGTGGGGAACCTCAGTCAGTGATAGGTTTTGTCACTGGCTGAATCAGCTCACTGGGGCACAGATATACTTGGATACTAAAATGTTAGCATCCGTTACCTCGTTACCGAATCAACAAAACCGGGAATTGGTGAATCTATTATGGGAATGGGGTCGAGTACGAAATAAGGAACTCACCTTAAATAGTTACAACCAACTTTGTTGTTTATCGGGTACCGTAATCGATTTAGTTCGTCTCGGATTACCCTTGGCTGATGCCAATGGAATAATTCCATCTGATCAGCGGCATGTGATTAATACCATTCTGGCTACGTGCGGACTTTATCAATATTCTAAACAGTTTGCCCATGAAGTTGGAATACCCGCAAAGTCTGGTATTGGTGGTGGCATCTTGGCTGTAGTTCCTGGTTGGGGAGCGATGGCAACCTATAGCCCCCCCTTAGATGCCAATGGAACTTCCGTGGCTGGATTATTTCTCATCCAACAAATTGAGAACCTCTTGAATTGGCGTGGATTATTCTCTAATTCCTAGGGGAACGGGTGTTCATTGGGGACATGTTGTGGCTGTGGGAGCAGGGCAACCGCACAGGTTTCTTAACGCGCTATAATGATATACCTCAATATTAAAAACACTAGTTTAGAAGATCTTTATTCTCAATAAGCCTTGACTAATAAGATTTTTTGCAATAAGGTAATGAAAATTGGTTTTTATTGATATATCAAGTTTTATGTGCGATTGCCCTGATTTGCACATATCCGTCAACGGAAACATTTTCAGTATTCTGTAGCTCATTGTTCCATGGCAGACATTCTTGACCCTAGTGCAAGCAGTAGGGGTAAAACGTGGCAAGCACCCTCAAGAAGTTGATGCCAGAAGCACCAGCATCCAGTGTTGTGAGGAAAGAGTTATCAAAGACTTGTCGATTCCAGTTCAGGATTGCCCTAATGGTGGAGTCAGGGTAGACAGGGATTAAACCCACGTTTGAACCTACTTAAACGGACGGTAGGACAACCGTTTACTGCTTGTACAGGCTTAGTGGATGCACAGCCTGTGAGACAAGAACCTGATTGACTGACAAAACTTCTCAGCCAAAAGCCCTCACCCTAGCCCTCTCCCCATGGGAGAGGGAACCGGAGGGGTGGATCGGCTCCCCTCGCCCCCCGAGAGAGGGGTTGGGGATGAGGGCGTACAACTTTTGTTAGTCAACCAGGACAAGAACTCTCATAATTGAATTGGAGCAGCCCCCTTCTCACCACTCTTAGCGGTTGATGGTGGGAGTTGTCACCAACAAATACGGGCTTCATCCCCAATAACCACCAAACGCATATGGCAGACACCGGAGACGGATATAAAGTTATCAGTGATAATCGACAGGCTCGTTACCTGTATGAAATCTTAGAGACTTTTGAAGTTGGGATAGAACTAAAAGGAACTGAAGTAAAGTCTATCCGGCAGGGTAAGGCGAATTTACAAGACGGTTATGCCCTAATTCGCAATGGAGAAGCATGGCTGATTAACGTTCATATCTCCCCCCATGCCACTGCTGGGGAGTATTTTAATCATGAACCCAGACGAACACGACGATTGCTCATGCATCGTGGAGAATTACGAAAATTAATTGGTAAAGTGGAGGAAAAAGGTTTAACGCTGGTACCGCTAAAAATGTATTTGAAGCGGGGATGGGTCAAGATCAGTTTAGGGCTGGGAAAAGGAAAGAAGTTATTTGATAAGCGGGAAGATTTACGGAAGCGGCAGGATCAACGGGATATGCAACGAGCGATGAAACAGTTTTAACAAAGTTTAAAAACCCCTTATAATTAAATTATTATAAGTTTTGTAAAGCCATTGACTGTCATTGTTCCCCACTTGTCATTGAAACCATCGGCATCCCCGCCCCCTGACTGGTATGCCCTTCAGCCCCTTTGGTCTAGTCAGGGTGATGTCATCCAAGGGGGGTTGCCCCACACCCAACTGGCTCCTCCTTGGCAAATTCTTTTATTGGGGGATGGCTCCCCAACCCGACATCTACAATTATTGACCGGTGAATCTATCGCCGTTGATGTTATTGCCATGTCAGCCATTGGCATGCAAAAAGATGGCATAGCTGAGTTAATCCATCAAGTACCAGGTCCACGGTTACGCCGTCAAGTATGGTTAAAGACCACTGCTGGTCAGCGGTTAGCCTATGCGGCTTCATGGTGGGAAGCCAGTCATGTGGATGAATATTTACAAAATCGCTCCTTGCCCATTTGGTCTAATTTGGCACGGTTGCGCACCGAATTGTATCGCGATGTACAAGGATTGTACTATGGTCATAACCCCCATTTAGAGGCATCATTTCAAGAAACAGGTCCTTTTTGGGGAAGGCATTACCTCTTCTGGCACCATGGAAAACCGCTGACTTTAATTTATGAAGTATTTTCACCCTATCTAACCCGTTACCTGGGACCTATGGCTCTTGATAAAAAAGCAATCTGAGCAGCTTCCTGCTCTGCCGCTTTAATGGTACGACCCTTCCCTTGGGCTAAGCACTCCTCTTGTAACCATACCTCTACAGTAAACCGTTGCGGGTCACCAGGCATCTGGCTGTCCCGTCCCATCTGGTAGGTTGGTATTTCCTTAAATTGTCCCTGGCTCCATTCTTGTAATGCTGCTTTATAATTCTGGCGAGCCGGGTCTTCCATGACCTCCATGGCAATCCGTTTCAGATGGGGCTTGAGCCACGGACGGATTAATTCTAAGGTGTGGGTGCTAAGATAAAGGGCACCTAGTATGGCTTCAAATGATTCAGCCAATCGGGTTTTTCGACCATCCTGATCACCACAGGCACTCTCGGAGGCGAGTAAGAAACGCTCAATACCGTAGGATTCAGCTAACCGAAATAGGGTGCGATCGCTACCTAAAATATCTCGAACCGCCGCCAATTCCCCTACCTGGGCGGTGGGATAGTGGGTCAATAGAAATTCAGCCACAATTAACCGTAATACCCCATCCCCTAAAAATTCCAATTGTTCGTAATTATGGGTTGTGGATGCGGTGATATGGGTGAGGGCTAAATCTAAATGAATAAAGTTTACTTTGGAGATTGATTGGGAAGATAGGGCAAATCGTTCCATTAGGTTTCGTAAATCTCGCATTCGGCGTGGGGGTAAGTTAAAATCCATGGGTGGAGTTTAGGATAAGGAATGGTGGTATTAGGGTAAACGATGGGGAATGGACTGTTGATGTAGGTATAGAAATGCCTGCACTTCTGCATGGGTGGGTTGAGCAGCAATAGCACCCCATCGTGTGGTGGTGAGGGCTCCCACTGCGTTGGCATAAAGTATGGTTTGCCGAATTCGGTCGTCTGAATCCTGAGAGTAATCCATGACCGTTGGTTGAGTCAGCATTTGGTATAGAAAACCAGCTAAAAACCCGTCTCCAGCCCCTGTGGTATCTTCCACATCCACAACAAAGGCTGGGAACTGTCCATAATAGTTATACAAACCATAGGTGCATCCTTGTGCCCCCGCTGTAATGACTATACCTTCTAAATTGGGATATTGTTGGGCGATCGCCCTCACATCTTGAGTACCAAATAACCAAATTGATTCTTCAGTGGTTAGTTTTAAGAAATTAAGGCGGGGTAAAAGGGGGGTGATTTCTTCCCATGCCCGGTTAGGATTCGACCAAAATACAGGACGCCAATTCACATCCATGACAATTTTTAATTGATATTTTTGAGCTAAATCTAACGTATATAAAATGGCACCACGGCTGTCTTCATAGGCGAGCCCCACCGTTCCCAATACGAGAAATCGGGCTGTGGCTAGTAGGGGCTCTGGGATGAGGGCAGCTTGCAGATAAGCATCTGCAAATTCTGTGGTGTGTCCCCCTTTGAATCCAGCAAATTGGCGATCGCCATTGGTGGTTCGCAGTACATATACCCCCCGGGTAGGAGCCATATCCGCACATTGCATCCCATCCCTATTCACCCCTAGGGTTTCCAGTAAGCGTATTAAAGAGTGACCATGGTGATCGCTACCAACACAGCCAATTAAACCGGCTGGAATACCTAACTTGACTAATCCACAGGCTACGTTTGCTGGGGCACCACCAGGATAGGGAGTCCAGGACTTTACTAAATGAACAGAGGTCTGGATTTGATCTGCCATCCAGTCCCACAAAATCTCTCCAATACACACTACCTGAACGAATGAACCAGATGGAATGATGGTTGGGGAAAGGCTGGGAGTCTTTGGTTCTGGATTGGGGATGAGTGTCATGGTTTGTTAATGAAACCCTAAATCAATGAAGGAACGATCCATTCGTTCGTGATTGAAAATCCCGATTTAACAAACGTTGCAGACTGTGAATTAGTTCTTTTCTTAAATTTAGGAGAGCTTAATCTTTTACCTTTTCTCTTTTCCTTTAGAGAATCAAAATAGTTTTTCTAAGCTGTGTCCAAATTTTTAAGAGACTATTGCATCGTTCTAAATCACCTGCACACAACCAAACCACTGAGCTAGGCTCTGTTGCTGTTGATCCGTCGGATAGAAACGGAATTGATATCTCCGTTTCATTGAGGGTATTAAAATTTATATCTTGATAATTCTATCTTGGTCTATAAAAAATAACAACCAACTTACGAACCAGAGACATAGTATTTTAAGTTTTATTTCAAGCCTTAAGATTCCCTTGCTCTGTGACCCAATACCCTAGGGCTGTATTCACTTCAAAAAGCATTGCAGTTATTAAGAAATCCTTCAATAAAATGGCTAAGAAGATGGATTTTTAGATTCTCCAATTTAACGGGGAATCTGACCACATTTCCCGTTAATTGAATATCCGCCTAAGCTGTCTGTCTCTCAAATGGTGAACCCTGGGAGTATCCAGCCGTCGATATGGTCAAGCTGGACACCCTAAACCCTTTCGGAAAAGATGCTCTTTGGAGTTCTAGCTACTTTGTTAGCTCTGTTGGAGGTGTGCCGATTGCAGTCTGAAAGCAGTACATCACGGAGCAAGAAAAGCCGTCCTAAAGGGACGGAGTTTTACACCCATTCTTCTGATAAAAGCTTGGAAAAGTCCTTAAAAAATAGGAGAAGGGACTAGAATGGGACTCATACCAAATCCCATAAACTTACTGCACAACATGAATCAGCCAAGGGTAGGCATTGTCACTGGTGGAAATTCTGGCATAGGATTGATGACAGCAGCAGGACTGGCAAAGACTGGTGCCCATGTAATTATTGCCTGTCGTTCTTCCCAGAAAGCACAGAGGGCGGTTGACTTTCTGCGATCCCATACCGGAAATCCGTTCGTGGAATATCTACCCCTAGATTTAGCATCCCTTGATTCAATTCGTTCTTTCGTCCATCAGTTTAATGAACGGGGTTTACCCCTACATTATCTGTTTAACAATGGAGGGATATTCCACAACAGGGGGAGAACCAAGGAAGGGTTTGAGTTGATTTGGGGTGTGAATTACCTAGGTCATTTTTTGTTAACCCATCTTTTGTTACCCCAACTACAGAAGCCTACATCAAGTCACATCATCATGACAGCCTCTGACTTGATTAATTCACCTTCCATTCCCTGGCATCAGTTGGTAAGAACCACCCCTTGCAACTTTATCACGTTCTATCGTTTATCTAAATTATGTCTGGTGATGTTTACAGTAGGGTTAGCCCGTCGTTTACGAGAAACTTCCATCACAGTCAATGCGGTACATCCCGGATTTGTTCAATCCAACATCACCCTAGGTCATCGCCTGAGTCATTTTATTGGTCTGGGTCGTTCTTCCCTAGCGGGTGCCCATAGCTTGTTGCAATGCGCCCTATCCCCGCAATTTAAGGGGGTGAGTGGACAGCTATTTGATCCATTAGGGCAACCAATGAAGTTACCAGAGTTGGTTACCAATGAAGACCTCATGGAAAAATTATGGCATCAAAGTTGTCAGTGGACTGGGTTAACTCACTCCAGTGAATCCCCGTCTTCTTCCTTTAACCCGGAAGATGGGATTTGGGGTCCCTTTTCCCTATCGTTGGGAGATACACAAATGCAGAGTATGACCCATCACATCTTGAATGATGTGTTACCCCACACCCCGTCTAAAACTTCAGGATTAAATCTAGGCTGGAACTTACTGCGCCGTGGACAATGGGGGTCTTTTTTGTTATTCCTAGTTCAGGCGGGTAAGCAAGAGTTTCATATGGAGCGACATTTAGATTCCTCCCATATCCAAGCTCTTTGTTTTGATCCCCAGTTATTAGAAACCCTACGAGTCCATTTTGGAGAACACATATTCTTATGGCGATCAGAAATCTGGGTCAATGCCCCTTCTCACCAGTTGATTCCCTTTTGGCATCGGGATGCCTATCCCCAACTCCTAAAGGGACAGGGGAAACGGATTCATGTCTATATTGCGATTACGGAAGTGAATGAAGCCAACGGATTTGAATATTTACCTCTTTCCCAATTGCCACGACAGCCTCAGATTACACTAAAAGACACCTTCAGTGGCAATCCTTTTTTTGACGTTACTGAAGACTTGGAACAGTATGCAATGCCGGTGGTGCTTAAACCTGGACAGTTTGTATTCTTTACAGATGAGTTGATCCATCGTTCGATGGTTAATACCAGCGGCAAACTACGATTAGCCCTAACCCTGAGGATCGTGGATGAAACTGTAAAAGTAGTTTCCACCTATAGCTCGTCCATTCATCCACCCGTTCTCCTCTCTACTTCCCCCTAATTTAACGTCCGTTATGGATAAGCCTGGGGGAGCAAGTTTGAGTCAAGCGCAATGGAGGTTTTTCGGTTGGTGGCAGTAGGCAAGTAATCCCCCCGACCAGGTTGACCAGACCTTTCTTATCCAGAACTCACGTTAGGCTTATGTAAGCACCAGACTCCGGCTATGGCGATCGGGTTATATCACCGACGGATTTTTATGTTGGAGTTGCTATCATTACGGGGCTTTTCTGCTCTCACGCCTTAACTGATCAGTGCCAAATCACCGCCACCACCGACTAACATCCTTGATACTTTAATCTGATTGACTGACAAAACTTCTCAGCCAAAACCCCGAAAGCCCTCACCCTAGCCCTCTCCCGATGGGAGAGGGAACCGGAGGGGTGGATCGGCTCCCCTC
>CAIUCS010000136.1 GCA_903897715.1 uncultured Synechococcales cyanobacterium | reverse complement strand
TGGAAATTAAGGGGTTTCGCGGTGAAGATGCTAACGACAAGGCAAATACAATGGAAAATTACTGGATACCTGGGGTGAATAATTTAGATAAGTTTCGACGTTGGCAATTTGTGGAGTTTACCGAAGTTTTTGAGATTATGGTACTCCCCAATATCAAGACAGCAAAAGAGTACATTTAAGCAGTAATCTCACTGAATAGAACATTAGTCCTTGATATTACATTCATTACATCACCCCCTTGTAGGGTATTAGCGGTTTGACTCGACAGAAGACAGGAAACTGCTATGGCTCCAAGTAGTCGGATTACTCAACTGTTAAATTGTGGAACAGGCTTCCAGCCTGTTTACAGCTAGGACGTAAGGCTATGCGGTAATTCTCAGGCTGGCGCTTAAGGGTAAGCCACTGCAAGTATTTGTGACGGATCAACGTCTTTGGATTCCCGATCGCCAAGTCTATACTTATCCTGATGTGATGGTTATGGTACTCCCCAATATCAAGACAGCAAAAGAGTACATTTAAGCAGTAATCTCACTGAATAGAACATTAGTCCTTGATAATACATTCATTACATCACCCCCTTGTAGGGTATTAGCGGTTTGACTCGACAGAAGACAGGAAACTGCCATGGCTCCAAGTAATCAACTGTTAGATAGTGGAACAGGCTTCCAGCCTGTTTACAACTAGGACAACCGCCCCACATCTTATATTCAATTATACACCGCTACTTGCTTATGTCATTTTCGCTCCATGGCTTGCAATATCCTCCGTAGAATTCAGTAGACTGGTTGTAGCGAGACTCTCTTATTAGCCTGTCCGAAATATAGGGAGTATTATATTTACAAACACGATGGGAACTGGACAAATCCCATGATGGGACAGCCTACAGGTAATGGCAAGCCTAGCCGAGCATGAGGGTTTGCGCGGAAAGGTGCAATGTATCTATTTCAATCAGCAACCCTCTACAATCCACTAATAACCTAACTACTAATCATTATCTATGGTGTTGATATTTTCCATCCCCAATCTGGTGAAGTCAGGTCTAGCAATGGATGAAATCGCCTGTTGGTTCATCGACACCGACTACAACGAAGAAAGCCTCTTTGTCCGTCATGCCTATTTCTTAGGCGCAAGCGACCCGCACAAATCTCTCAAAACCACCCTCAAAGCTGAGATTGACGAAGAAGCATGGTCAAGTCTTTACAGCGATACATCCAGACCCTTTGCTAAGCAAAAGTCTGGACGCATTGCGGTTAAGGTGATCAATCACCTTGGCGATGAAGTGATGAAAGTGTTCTGTGTCAGCTAAACTTAGACAAAACCTATCTATTTGATATAGGAGTATCAAAATTATGCGTAAACAAATTGTTGAATATACATCCCCTTTAGATGCTTTAGTGGCGATCGTAAAACAGTTAAACATCTATGAAATCAAGTATCAAATGGATTCAGAAGAATTTTTTGCTAAATATAATCAAGGTGAAACTTCAGATGATGAAGATTTTATCGAATGGTCAGGCAATTACCAACACTATTTAGCGATCCATCATGATCTAGAAAGCAAGCTTAAAAATGTCGCCTAAAATCCTTCAAGACTACTTCAATCAAATCGAGCAACTCCTACGCAACTTTACCAATACATATGTTGAAGAATTCAAAATCAATTCTTTAACATCTGAAAGAGCCAATCTACGTTTGAAAGTTCGTTTTGCTTTCAAATATTTACTGGCAGTTAGTGAAATTATTGTTATCGTAGATAATCAAATCTCATACATCGATTATCGCTATCACTTTCAAGACGCACAAAATAATTTGATTTTTCGTTATGATAGCACTCCACACTTTCCTGAACTGCCCAGCTTCCCACATCACAAGCATCTCCCCGATCAAGTAATTGCTTGCAAAAGCCACACTTAGCTGAAGTTCTCACAGAAGCAGAGGAGCTTTTGGAATAAAACTATGGAATTTCCCATCGCCGACTTGTGTAAACCCTATCTCGAATTTTTGGTCTGATACTGCTTCTGGAAGTGGGATGGGAAGTGCTGGAATTTAGAAAGTCCCCTTGACGGGAATCCCATTTAAGGTAATTATAGGTATAGGAAGGGGCTATAGCACAGTTGGTAGCGCGCCTCAATGGCATTGAGGAGGTCAGCGGTTCGAATCCGCTTAGCTCCACTTTAATTTAGAGAATCAGTAGGGAGTTCCTAATTTTCATAGGGCAATCATCATTCCATGATTCATTGGTTTTGGCTTTGGTTGATTTCATTAGGGGTAATCACATATTTTGTGATCCAGCGGAGTGTCAAAGGTGTTACCCGAACTCCCCTATGGTTACTCTGGCTGGTTATGATGACTCCGGTTATGCTGTGGACTGTTACTGCCTTGGTGGTAGGTAAACGTCAAATGATTCCAGTATGGATGCAATTTATTCCTTTTTTAATTTGCCCCTTTATTTACTGGTGGCTAATTCAACGAGGACGGATTGCTCCATCAAATCCAGATCCATCCCACCCTGTCAACCCTCAACTCCAATCCACGGAACAAAATCCTCCAGATACAAAACCCCGGTCTGAGATTACTCTGCGACCAATTAATAAAGACGAAGAAGCCCAACTTCATACCTGTTTTCCTTGGACTGTCTTTTACCTTCAGAAACTAGAATATAGACCCCAAGCTGTAATCTGTCGCGGTCAATTACGGGCTGCCTCTGACTTTGCCTATGCAACCATTCAGGAAAATGTGTGCTGTCATTTTGGCGATCGCTTCTTAGTTCTTCTCCAGGAAGGATTGAATGGAAAACCGTTTTTTGTCTTAGTTCCCAACCCCCGTAAATCCGAGTTGGGGAAGGATACCCGATCATCTCTGACTCGTCCCGGACTCGCTATAACTTTACTGGGGCTCACATTGGTGACCACCTTCCTAGCCGGGATAGAAATTGGGGGAACCAATTTAAGAAACATTAGTGGTTTACCAATCTATCCCACAATGGTAACTGGGTTATCCTACTCCATCCCTTTATTACTCATCTTAGGTATTCATGAACTAGGTCATTACATCCTAACTCAACGCTACCGGGTACAGGCAACATTGCCCTATTTTATTCCCATACCCTGGTTACCATATTTATTGAATTTAGGGACATTGGGTGCATTCATAAAAATACGTTCGCCAATCCCCAATCGTCGTGCATTATTTGATGTGGGAATTGCAGGTCCCTTAGCTGGATTGGTAATCACCATCCCAGTATTAGTGTGGGGTTTATCCCACTCTACCGTCACAACCTTGCCGCCTGAAGTCGGACTCCTTCACTTTAGTGCCATCAATCCCCATAATTCTTTAATGTTGTTTGGCTTTAGTAAGTTAATACTCGGGAATCGCCTGACGACAGATTCTGCAATAAATCTACACCCATCAGCGATCGCAGCTTATCTCGGATTACTCATGACTGCACTCAACCTATTGCCAGTGGGTCAGTTAGACGGTGGACATATTGTTCATGCAATGTTTGGTCAGCGGGTTGGGGCATTAATTGGTCATGTTACCCGTTTCTTGATGTTATTGTTAGCCCTTTTTGTACAGGGAGATTTATTTCTGTGGGCAATTGTTCTGTTATTCATTCCAGCAGTGGATGAACCTGCCCTCGATGATGTTACTGAATTGGATCAACGTCGAGATTTGTTAGGATTGTTGACACTGGCTATATTACTTTTAATTATTTTGCCAGTTCCAAAGATTTTATGATCATTATTTTCCATTTTATGGTGCGGTGCTGGTTGACTGACAAAAGTTGTACGCCCTCACCCCCAACCCCTCTTCCAGGGGGCGAGGGGAGCCGATCCACCCCTCCG
>CAIUCS010000135.1 GCA_903897715.1 uncultured Synechococcales cyanobacterium | reverse complement strand
AACCCTGGGGGAATTCGTAGCAAATCTGGTACAGGCTTTGGTTATGGAATTGGGGCACGACTCCAAACTCCATTGGGTTCTTTACGCTTGGATTATGGTATCAACGATTTAGGGGATAGTCGAATCCAATTTGGCATTGGGGAACGTTTCTAACGTACTCCAGCCATGATGTTTCAAGAATCCGGTCAACCATCCTCATTCCCTCAACAAACCCTGTCTGCTTCATTTACCTGTAACGGGGTAGGGTTACATACTGGACACCCCGTTACTGTCCAGGTTGCTCCTTCCCCCGTGGGGTCTGGATATACCTTTATTCGAACTGATCTCCCTGATTTCCCCAGAATTTCTGTCGGGGTGAACCAGGTTGCCCAAACCCTCTTGTCCACCCGTTTGGCATCGGGAAATGTGACGATACAAACAGTTGAACATCTTTTAGCAGCCTTAATTGGCATGGGAATTGACAATGCGTCCATTGAAGTGAACAGTGATGAACTTCCCTTATTAGATGGGTCAGCCCAAGAATGGGTACGGGGAATCACCGAGGTAGGTTCTCAGATTCAAAATGGAACCCGTCCCCTAGTCTGGTTAGAAGAGTCTATTTCACTTCAACAGGGCGATGCCATTGTTGCAGCTTTTCCGGCGGATGAAACACGCTTTACCTATGGAATTGATTTTGATTCCCAAGTCATTGGTAATCAATGGTATAGTTGGAGTCCTGGTCAACAACTGGGGGATAATCCAGTGGGATTTGCTCAGGAAATTGCCCCTGCTCGTACCTTTGGTCTTGCTGAACAAATCGACGGTTTGCGTGCCAAAGGTTTAATTAAAGGGGGAACCTTAGATAATGCCCTTGTTTGTAATTATACTAACTGGATTAATCCCCCATTACGGTTTACTAATGAACCGGTTCGTCACAAACTGTTAGACTTAATTGGTGACCTCAGTTTACTGGGTATCCCCCCCATAGCCCATTATTTTGCTTATAAAGCAAACCATGGTTTACATGTACAATTCGCTAAATTATTAAGTGACAACTCCCACCGTCAACCGCTAAGAGCGGTCTGATGGCGGCCTCTCAAATTCACCAATGAGAGTTCTTGTCTCACAAGCTGTGCATCCACATTCGTTGCCAGTTGTGGCGGCGTTACTATGGATCACGTCAAAAGATATGTTGAAAATCAACACAAATGATTTTAATCGATGTACTATCATCTATATTATCCGTGATATTGGTCTTCACACCTATTTTTCAACACTAGGCTGAAGTTCTTTCAATCTCCAAAAGCTACAAGTTATCCAAGGAACGTCCATTACATAACATCCCCCAAGTTCCCCGTTCTACCTTACCTGTTACCCCTAGTTGATGTCGTTGTTGAAATAGCCTAACCTGATACTCAGTAGTCGAATCAAATATCCCCGTCCGAACTACTTCGTGTCCATTGACCTGCAGTAGTCCTTGCATCATCCAAACATCCACCCCCGTATGCCCTAGCCGTAACACCCGCACTCCTGGTTTAACAGTAGCTTTAAGAGCCTGCCAGGTTGACCTTCCCACCACTCCGTCGGGACGAAGTTGATGACGGGATTGAAATTGTTTAACTGCCTTTTCCGTCATATAACCATAGTTACCATCCACCCGCAGGAGAAAACCATGGGCACATAACAATTCTTGGAGCTCAGCGACCGCAGCACCAATTTCCCATGGATTAAGGTTGGGACCGTCCCATACCCGTTCAGACAGGGGGAGAGATAAAGGTTGAAAATTCACAGGATTACTAAACACGGATACTCTTCCATTCTGGGGAGTTTAGTATGTTAAATAGTATCACGCCATTGCTTTAGTATAGTAATCTTTGGTTGGAATGGGGAGTCTAAATTAAGTCTAAATTGAGTTATTGGTACCTGACTTCCATTCCATGGCGAACTGTAATTAAAAAGGAGGATTCGCGGTTTTCTGGTTTAATCTCTTCAATAAAGTTGTGTTGTAATTGGGGAACGGCAATGAGTGTACCTTGGGCATAATTGGGTCTTGTTAAACAAAAAATTGCCGCGCCATCGGCATATCGAGCCATGGCGAACCAGTATTGTTGTCCATCTGACTCAATGTTGCGGCGAAAATCAACTCGAAAGTTTAATGTATCTTTCCCAGTCTGTACCCGCTGACAGTGGTTATTTAAATAGACTTCCCCTGCACATCCCGGGAAAGTAACTAAAATAACTGTGGTGGCAGCTAACAGATAGGTCTTTAATTCGATAGACTTTGCACTGAAGTTCATTGGATTAATCCTTTTTTATTTGTAAACTGAACCAAATGTCACATTTGCAACTGATGCGTGTACCAATCAGGATATGGTACAAAAACGGTAATGGTACAGAGCAACTTGGGTTAAATTTGAGGGGGAATTCATGGTGAATAGGGAAAACAAACAAATTCTACCATCCCTTTATCAGGAACGAGCCTGGGTAGAGATTAGTCGAACTGCTTTAACATCAAATGTACGCTATCTGTTGGGGAGACTATCCCCTGGTACGGAGATGATGACAGTGGTGAAGGCTGATGCCTATGGACATGGGGCTGTTACAGTAGCACGAACCGTATTAGCAGCGGGTGCCCATTGGCTAGGGGTGGCTACGGTTCCAGAAGGAATTGAACTTCGGGAAAATGGAATTTCCGCTCCCATTTTAGTCCTAGGTGCTGTCAATGCGGCTGATGAAATGCGGGCGATCGCCCATTGGCAGCTACAGCCAACCTTGACCAATCCCCACCAGGCAATGGGGGCAGCACAGGAGTTGGGAAACAGTGAACACCCCTATCCAGTTCATCTAAAGATTGATACGGGGATGTCCCGATTAGGGGTGGGATGGGAATCAGCAGTTAGTTTTGTTCAGCAGGTTCAGGAACTACCTAATCTCGTTATTGCTAGTATTTATTCTCATTTTGCCACCGCTGATGACCCTGACCCAATGTTCATGTATCAGCAACATGAACGATTTATAACCGTAGTAAACCAATTACAGCAGAACGGCGATGGGCAACTGTGTTTACATATCGCCAACTCTGCAGCCACCTTGCGGGACTCAACACTCCACCACCACCGAGTTAGGATTGGTTTAGCCACCTATGGACTCTATCCATCCTCACACATACAAGACCAATTCAAAGAAAATAGGTTATGTCCAGTGATGCAGATTAAAGCCCGGATCACCCAGGTTAAATTAGTTGGGACAGGAACCGGGGTTAGTTATGGACATCAGTTTGTGACTCAAAGACCCACTTCTTTAGCAATTGTGGGTATTGGATATGCTGATGGGGTACCCCGTAACCTGTCCAATAAAATGATGGTCTTATTACGGGGAGAATGGGTGCGTCAGGTAGGAGCAATTACAATGGACATGTTGATGATTGATGTAACCGACTTACCAGAGGTACAACCAGGAGAGGTGGTTACGGTATTAGGGACTGACGGCTCCAATCATATTTCTGCCCATGACTGGGCTATGCTTCTGGGCACAATTCCATGGGAAATCCTGTGTGGATTTAAGCATCGTCTCCCCCGGATTAACATGGACTAAACCTTGATATACTTTATCAGGGAGTAGAATTTAACTTTTAAAAGAGATATAGCTAAAGCAATTGCTGTTAAGATATTAAGCTGAGAAATTTACCGAAATACGGGACGATGCTAAAACCCTACACCCTAGATTTACGCCAAACAGTGATCAACGCCATCGGCTAGGATGGTACGAAAAAGAGCAGAGTCAGCGTCGTCTTTCAGATCAGTCGCAATACCCCGTAGAGCGGTGGGGTCTCAAAAAGAAAATCCGAACCAACGTAGGATGCTAAAGTCTCTACCCTGGTTTTCATCCTCCGGTTAAAGTATGGAGGCTTTCAACTTCGACTAGGTAGCCCATCATTTAATCACATCGGTGATTCTTTAACTGGGTTTAGGCTTGGCAACGAACACTATGTCAAAACTTTGACATAGTGTTTTGACATAGCTATGATGCTATTGATGGGGGTACATTCCCCCATAGAACTTCCCAACTATGATTCAGTAGGGACTTCCTTGAATTTGTTTTACTTATTTTCGGCTTACCGGTTTCTCTCTTTTTTGTT
>CAIUCS010000134.1 GCA_903897715.1 uncultured Synechococcales cyanobacterium | reverse complement strand
CCTCAGTCTTTAGACCTGAGAGTCTCATTTACGTTCCATACTTTCTAAATATTCTTTATACCCTAGGCTTTCCAGATCAACCTGTTTTTCCATCACTTTACTAGTTAGCTCATGGCGATAACATTGCACCTTCACTAATAGGTCTGGTTGATGGGATGCCAAAATCTGTATTGCAAGCAGTCCAGCATTATGAGCATTACCAATGGCTACGGTAGCCACTGGAATACCATTAGGCATTTGGACAATGGAATATAACGAATCAACCCCCTGCAAATAACGGGTAGGTATGGGCACGCCAATTACAGGTAAAGGAGTTAGGGCAGCCACCATGCCTGGTAAATGAGCAGCACCTCCCGCACCGGCAATAATCACCTTTAAGCCTCGACCGTGGGCATTTTGGGCATAGGAAACCATACGGTCAGGGGTACGATGGGCTGAAATAATAGCCACTTCGGTGGGCACTGCAAATCTTTCACACACAACAATAGCCGCTTCCATCGTGGGTAAATCGGAATCACTACCCATAATGATGCCAATCGATGGTTCTGGGAGAGATGTCATGGATGACATAATGAGTCCATAGAATTAACTGAACCAAAAACCGCCCTTAATCTGAGTTACCCACGATTTTTGATTAACATTACTTCAATGATTTGAGATGCCAATTCATCGGAGACATTGAGTAAAGTCGCCAACTTTGCTAAAAAAGCCTCTTCTTCCTCTGTTTCAATACTATCAGCTAACACTAGGTCAGCCGCAATGGCAAATGCAGTTGTCTTCAAGTCTGAAGAGATTACCGTTGTTGATTGTAGGAGGGAATCAACCCCTTCATTTCTCAAAATATTCAATAATTTATCAAACAACTTACGCATTGATTCATCTGATGCAGTTTGAAATAACTTCATCCGTGACAAGGAAGAAGACATGGCTTTTGTCTCTTCAGCCGATAAATAACCATCGGAAGCAATTGCAGCTAATGCAATGGAAGCGATCGCCTCAGCCTCTGGGTTGATTTCATCCTTGATATCCCCTTGTAAACCAAACGCTTGTAGTAATCCCATGGATAAAACTCCTCAATCAAATGCTAAACCCTGGTGGAAGGAAATACCCCAAGGGATACTGCCCCACACAGAGAAACCCCATCAAAGCAAATACAAGATCAAAAATAAAACAATCCAGATCACATCCACAAAATGCCAGTACAATTCTGCCACTTCAATACCAAAGTGATGATCTGGGGAATAATGCCCCGGCTTAAATGAACGCCACAGAACCGCTAACATGGCACCAATCCCCAAACAAACATGTAAGCCATGGAAGCCCGTGAGAACATAAAAAGTACTGGTAAATACATTATCCTTTAGCCCAAAGCCGGTGTGATTATACTCATAGAGTTGACCAAACAGGAATATAATACCCATGACAATGGTTAACAGGAACCAGAACTGCATTCCCTTCACGTTATTTTTTTTAATTGCTGTATCCGCATTATGGATTACAAAGCTACTGGAAACCAGAATTAAAGTATTGATACCAGGCAAAAGCAGTTCTAATTCCGGAGTACCCGCAGGAGGCCATTCCGGAGCCACCACCCGAAATGCACCATAGGCAACAAATAGCCCCAAAAAAATCATGCCTTCGGCAATTAAAAAAATAATCAGACCAAACATGCGGTGATCGGGATGGGCTTCACCATGACCATGAATTGGTTCATGGGTAGGGATCAGTAGTTGGGAATCAATGGCAGGAGTTTGCATAGGACAAGGAGGGATTGGGAACACCGTTTACAAAAAATCAGAATCATGGAGGGAATCTACACCTCATCGCCAAAGGTCGGCTGCCTTAACCTGGGACATAGGACGTTTACCGGGGTTATAGTCTTTACCATAGTCATAGGGGTCAGGAACAAAGGGAGGCTCACCCAAATAATTTTCAATTGGCGGCGGAGAAAGGGTTTGCCATTCAGGAGAAATTGCATTCCAAGGGTTTGCTCCAGCCTTAGGACCCCTTACCCAACTGTATACTGCATTAATAACAAATGGAATTGTTGAAACTGCCAAAAGGTAAGCACCAATGGAACAAATTAGATTAATTGCGGCAAATTGGGGGTCATACTCCGCCACTCGACGAGGCATTCCAGCCAATCCCACCTTGTGCATTGGTAAAAAGCAAAGGTTAAAACCAACTAAGGTTAAAACAAAATGCACCTTGCCCCACGTTTCATTGATCATACGACCCGTCATCTTGGGGAACCAGTGGTAAATAGCTGCATAGAGACCAAAAACACTCCCCCCAAAGAGGACGTAATGTAAATGGGCAACTACGAAATAAGTATCATGGACATGAATATCAAAGGGGGCAGAGGCTAACATCACCCCACTTAATCCGCCAATGACAAACATGGAAACAAATCCCATGGCAAATAACATCCCACTGTTCAGCCTCAGTTTGCCTCCCCACACCGTAGCCACCCAACTAAAGACTTTAATACCTGTGGGAACCGCAATCACCATGGTGGCAACCATGAAAAACATTCGTAACCAACCGGGTACGCCGCTGGTAAACATGTGATGAGCCCAAACAATTAAACCCAAGAAGCTAATTGCCAGACTGGAATAGGCGATCGCCTGATAGCCAAAAATTGGTTTTCGAGCATGAACGGGTAAGATTTCAGAGACCAACCCAAAAACTGGCAGAATCATAATGTATACTGCCGGGTGGGAGTAAAACCAGAACATGTGTTGGTAAACAATTGGATCCCCACCACCGGTTGGATTGAAAAAAGAAGTAC
This sequence comes from uncultured Synechococcales cyanobacterium, assembly GCA_903897715.1. Taxonomy (GTDB): domain Bacteria; phylum Cyanobacteriota; class Cyanobacteriia; order CAIUCS01; family CAIUCS01; genus CAIUCS01. The sequence continues at coordinate 5,983 of CAIUCS010000134.1, read as the reverse complement.
CACCGATCAGGTCAAAGCATAGAAGGATTAGGGCTCCTGCTAAAACAGGAGTGGAAATCAGTACCAATGCAGAAGAGGATAACATTGCCCAACAAAAGAGGGGCATATTATTCAACCCAATTCCGGGTCTTCGCATCAGTAGAAGAGTGGTAATAAAGTTGACAGCTCCCAAAATGGAAGAAGTACCCAAAATTAATAAACTAAGAATCCAAATTAACTCTCCCCATTTACCATTCATGAGACTTAGAGGAGGATAGGATGTCCACCCAGATGCCGGAGCGCCGACCAAAAAACTAGACATTAGTAAAATGCCACCAGGAGGAATTAACCAGAAGGCAATGGCATTTAAGCGGGGGAAAGCCATATCCCGTGCCCCAATCATTAATGGAAGGAGAAAATTACCAAACGCACCATTGGCCGCCGGTACAATCCATAGAAAGATCATGACCGTAGCATGCATAGTAAACAGGCTATTGTATAGTTCACGGCTGACAAAATCCACTTCAGGGGTGGATAATTCTTTCCGAACTGCTGTAGCTAAAGCTCCACCAACGAGGTAGAACAAAAAAGATGTCACCAGATATTGAATACCAATCACCTTGTGGTCAGTATTGAATGTAAAGTAATCCCACCATTTTCGTTCCGTTAGCTCTGGAGATGGATTGACAGGGAGAATTCCGTCCAACTGGGCTGTAATCATAAAAAAGAGTCACTAAATTACTTAGATAACAAACAATCAATCTTAACCATCGTGATGGGGGTGGACTTGAGCCAGAGTCAGTTCTGAGATACCCATTTCAGCCAGACGGGGGGCTAAACGGGTTTCCGCACTTTGGCTCTGCCCTGCAGAGGCAATGGTAGGGTGATCAGATGGAGCACTATCCGCTAACTGTTGTTGCACCCAAGCATCATAATCAGACTGGGGTTCAATGATTACTTGAGAACGCATGGCACCGTGGAATGAACCACACAGTTCGGCGCATACTATGGGATAGGTACCAATTACAGTTGGCTTAAACCACAATTCAGTCTCTCGTCCGGGAATCGCATCCTGTTTCAGACGAAACTGGGGAACCCAAAAAGCATGGAGTACATCCATCGCCTTAATTTTCAGTTGTACATCCTGTCCCACGGGGAGATGGAGTTCACCACTGGTGATACCACTGTCCGGATAGTTAAAAATCCAAGCATATTGCAACCCAGTTACATCCACAGTAACCCCAGTTCCTTTTACATTGGCAGGGGCGGTAAAGCCGATGGTTGCCAATCTAGGTTCGGTTGGAGATGACTGGCTCGTTGAATTTAAGGGGGCGGCGATGGCTGCTCCCTTCATGGAATGATGGTGAGCCTGCATTGCTAGCTCCTCTAGTCCACCGATGGAGTTATACACTTCAAAACTATAAACGGACAAACCTAATACAATAATGGCGGGAATACCTGTCCAAAGGATTTCTAGGGGTAAATTTTCCTTCCAGGGGGGACCATCTGTTTCATCATCCTTAGGTTTACGAAACTTAAAAAGGGCAAAAATTAACGCCCCTTGCACCAAAAGAAATAACCCAACGGAAAGGGTAATCATGGTGTCAAACAGCCCATCAATTAAGGGGGCGTTGACTGAAGCAGCAACCGGTAATAATCCATGGTGTTGTCCCACCCAGAAACTGATGAGGGTGACTAAAACGCCCACTATTAATGTTGCAATATTGGTTGGAATATTCACAATCAACCTTTAGATAGAGGATAAATTAGAGTTCGCTTGCGACAATACACATGGGACAAATGGGGACTGGAAAGGAATTGACCACTTCACCGGATACCATGACTAACAAGTTCGTTCCATCAAGGTTGTTGGCTGGTGCTATTAATTTTATCCCCGTACCTTAAAATAATTAAACTAAAATCGAATTCAATAAAATTGATATGGTTCTCCATTGGTCATTGATTTAATTTAATCTATGTTCCTACGTTAAAACGAGTTTTCGGAATCGGCTTAACTTTAAGTCCATCTTTAAGGTTTTTTTCGGGATCGCTTCATTGATGGGTGAGTTAATCCTCAATTTCTTACCACCTGAACTGAGGAATTTCTCCCGTAGGTCATGGCTGCTACTAGGGACATGCCGTGCTGGTCACCCTAAACCCTATCCCTCCAGCTTCACTGCCAGACGTAGTTTGGCAGACCGTGAACGGGGATTATGCTCCCATTCCTGGGCAGATGCTATGATGGGTTTCTTGGTCACGGGCTGCAACCAGGAAGAAGTCCGAAATCCTTGTTTAACGATTCGGTCTTCAAGGCTATGGAAACTTATGATACCGATTCGTCCCCCTGATTTTAGCCAAGCGGGCGCATGGGATACAAACCATTCTAAAACAAATAATTCTTGATTGACTGCAATGCGAAGTGCCTGGAAAACACGGGTTGCGGGATGAATACGACCATAACGATAGGCATGGGGAACACAATGGGCGATGGCATCAGCCAGGGCAGTTGTGGTGTATAGGGGACGTAATCTAACAATTTGCCGAGCAATTCGTCGGGACAGTCGTTCTTCCCCATAGGTAAAAAATAAATCTGCCAAATCCTTTTCCGACCATTGGTTGATAATATCAGCAGCAGTATGGGAATGGCGCCGATCCATCCGCATATCTAGCAACCCCTCGTGGCGAAAACTAAATCCACGCTCTGCTTGATCTAATTGGGCAGAACTGACCCCCAAGTCAGCCATAATGCCGTCAAAACCATTCTTGCCCTCCGTCCCTGTCCAAAGGGAATCATGAATGTCGGGACAATATTCACTGAAATTACCCAACCAATATTGGACTCGCTCACCATAGGGAGATAAGCGTCGCCTGGCAGCAGCAATTGCTGAACTGTCCTGATCAATTGCCACAACCCGAATATCAGGATACCGTTCTAACAACAATTGGCTGTGCCCACCACCACCCACAGTTGCATCCAGATAGATCCCGTGAGGTTGGGTATTTAAACCCGTCACCAATTCTTGAGTTAACACTGGAATATGATGGAAATCAGACACGGAATCATCACCAGTTTGTAAAAAAATCACATATTTTCCCCTAGGCGTTGGCGCCAATAATCCACTTGGGTTAATAAATCAGACTGATTGACCGTCTCTTGGTTTCCCGTTGCCAACCATTTAACTTGAACTGACTGATGCTCAATTTCCCCATCTCCTAAAATTAAACATGCACTTGCACCACTGCGATCGGCTCGTTTCAATTGTTTATTAAAGGCACTCCCACTTAAGTCTACTTCCACCCCAAACCCCACATTTCTAAGAGCCTGAGCGAAAACCATCCCTTGACGTTCAGCTTGCTGCCCTTTGGATGCTAGGTAAAAATCAATCTTCGTGGGAGAGATAGATTGCAACTGTAGCAACAACACTAACCGCTCCATCCCCATCGCCCATCCCACCGCCGGGGTTGAATCTCCACCCAACTGATCAATTAATCCATCATAGCGACCACCGCCACAAATGGTAGATTGGGATCCAAGGTGGGACGACTGAATTTCGAAGGCAGTATGGGTGTAGTAGTCCAGTCCTCTCACTAAGGATGGGTTCACGGTGTAGGAAATACCCAAATCCGTTAGAGACTCTTGAACTTGGTGGAAATGATGACGAGATTGAGCCCCAAGATAATCAAGAATGGAAGGAGCATGGCGTATAATCTCCTGGGTTTTGGTATTTTTGCTATCTAAAATCCGTAATGGGTTTCGCAATAATCGGTCTTGGGAGTCTTCATCAAGATGGGATTGAAATGGGGTTAAATAATCAATTAAGGCGGTGCGGTATCGATTGCGGTCATCTCCATCACCAACGGAGTTAAGGGCTAAGGTCAAGTCATAAATACCCAATGTGTTTAGTAGACTGACAGCCATGGTGATTACTTCCACATCCGCTCTGGGGTCAGCACTACCCAACACCTCTACACCAACTTGATGAAATTGTCGCTGACGACCGGCTTGGGGGCGTTCATAACGAAACATGGCACCAGAGTACCATAGCCGTTGTATCCCACCCATAGCAGATAAGTGATGCTCAATATAAGCACGTGCCACCCCTGCAGTGCCTTCAGGTCTGAGGGTAAGGGAGCGATCGCCCCGATCGATGAAGGTGTACATTTCTTTGCCCACCACATCTGTTGCTTCCCCAATGCCCCGTTCAAACAGGTTGGTTTGTTCAAAAACAGGCGTACGAATTTCTCGGTAGGCAAATCGCCGAAAAATATCACGGGCATTAGACTCAATTTGCTGCCAATAGCCAACTTCCTCAGGTAATATATCCCGAGTCCCTCTAGCTGCTTGAATTCCAACCATTACCACTTATACCCCAATCTCAAAAATCCCCACTGCTTTGTTTAATCCTCTTCAGACTCCTGGGAATGAACATTTGGTGAAGCACGGTAGAGGGCATCAAGACGTTCCCGTGCATCTTCAATGGATAAGGAACGAACCACTAACAAGGGTTCATTGATAATTTCCCCCTCTTCTGTCAAACATTCGGGATGGGGTACAATTACCGGGCGATTTCTGACTGGGCTGGGACTAGAACGATTCTGCCGCTGGGAGTCTACACCCAGAATGAACATATTCCGCAGGAGGTTGCTAACCGCTAAGAAGGCTAAAATTGAAAACGCAGAAATATAGAGTACCTGTAACATTTGTCATCTCCCACCAGCGGCAAAGGTAAAATATTTATTAATATCACTATTCTAATACAGTTGTCAGGAAATAAAGAGGTACTTTCAGGGACAGCACTTTGACATTCCCTCGCTTAAAAGACTGGGGATTCTAGAGGCTCTATTTCTTCATCCGTTTGTATCCTTGGCGGCGGAAAGTCCAGGGATCGTCCATAAATATCAGTGAAATACCGCAGGCGATGGCAAATTTCCTCACATTCTACTGCCTCCGTGCGATATCGCCAATCCCAATTACCAGTGGCAGTCCCAGGGGTATTCATGCGTGCATCTGTCCCCAGTCCTAAAATGTCTTGAAATGGGAATAAAGCCCAGTTGGCTACAGAACTCATGGCGTGACGGATCAAATCCCAATGGATACCATCAATACCATTGTAACCTAAATAACTGCGGATATGGCGTTGTAAATCGTCGGATCGACTGTAAAACCAGCCCACAGTGGTGTCGTTATCATGGGTACCTGTATAGACAATGGAGTTTTTCCGATACTGAAAGGTCAGATAGGGATTTCGGGCATCTGAATCGAAGGCAAACTGCAAAATATTCATGCCGGGGAAATCAAAGCGATCGCGCAGGGCTTCCACCTCCGGGGTAATCACCCCTAAATCTTCAGCCATAATGGGCAGGGAGCCTAGTTTTTGGGCTAAGGTTGTAAACAATTCCTCCCCGGGAGCCTGCACCCATTCTCCATTTATAGCAGTGGTTTCCCCCTTTGGAACTGCCCAATAGGATTCAAAGCCACGAAAATGATCCACCCGGATCACATCTACAACCTCTAACATGGATTTAAACCGCTGTACCCACCACTTAAATTGATTTTTTTTCAGATGCCTCCAGTTATAAACTGGATTGCCCCACAACTGTCCCGTTTCGCTGAAGTAATCAGGGGGAACACCTGCCATCAGTGCCACTTCTCCCGTTTTTTCATCCAAGTGAAAGTTTTCTGGATTTGCCCACACATCTGCACTATCGTGGGCTACATAAATGGGGATATCCCCAATAATAGTAATGCTTTGGTCATTGGCATAGGTTTTTAAGGCATTCCACTGACAATGGAATTGATATTGCAAAAATTGGTGATAAAAAATCTCATCAGTAAATTGTTTGCGGTATAAGGATAAGGTTTCAGGTTTACGCTGCCGTAGATTTGGCTCCCATTGATACCAGCTTTGATTAGGGTGAGCATACTTACACGCCATAAATAGGGAATAATCATCCAGCCAACTGGATTGATGGATGCAAAATTGTTCAAACTGTTTTTGAATTG
>CAIUCS010000133.1 GCA_903897715.1 uncultured Synechococcales cyanobacterium | reverse complement strand
TTCAATAGCGCTGGCGGTTGGTGAAATATAGTTGAAATACAAGAGGGGGACATCCAAGATGTGAGAGTTAGCGGATATTACCCTGCCCAACTTCCCCTTAGATAGCTAAAATTAAGTTCATTATTTAACTAATTTTTTGGTATATTGAACCAATGTAATAGATAAAGTTGTATCTGGCGCCATAGCCAAGTGGTAAGGCAGAGGTCTGCAAAACCTTTATCCCCCGGTTCGAATCCGGGTGGCGCCTTGAATCATTTCAATCAGGTTAGTTTTACATTTTTCAACCGGGTTAACCCCTTGCTGGCATTTTGTACTACTTCCCCTGCACTATCTCTTAATGCTTGATTCAACAGACGGATTGACCGTGATGAAGGAATTTGGGCGATCGCTTCCACCGCTGCACAACGGACGGCAATTTCTGGATCCCGGCTTAATTTTGCTAAAATACCTAAGGATGTCTGTACTTCTGAACGTAGCCCAGCTCGATTTGCAATTTTGCCCAAGGCGACGGCTACTTGTTGACGAGTTTTTTGATCAGCGGTCAATGCATAACGGCTAAGACTAGGGATAGCACTCACCAGCCCGGAATTGCCCCATGCCTCAACTTGTACCAAGGAAGAAGGAATTTTAGAAGCTCCTTCAACTACAGGATTGCCTGCCACGGGAGCCCCATCAGTCGACTCTTCATGATGCCCATCCACTGAAATAGTCATCAATGACTGATCATGAACAATCCCAGAAGAATCAATGGACGCTGGGGGTGCTTTCTGTATTGCCTGTAGTGCTTGTTCATGTTCCGTCTGCAGAACAGTCATGGAAGACTGGAGCCTGTCTTGAAAAATTCGTTCATTTTCTTCGGTGACCTGTTGAAATTGTTGACGAAGCCTTGCTTTTTCTTGCTTGAACTTACGGCGCAACCCTAAATATGCTACTACCGCACCCATCGCCAATCCGACTATAACAGCCACCACAATACGAATTTCCAGACTACGAATGTCTAACATAAAAGATCCCTTTTCTAAGAAGGTTGACGAATTATTATTGAATACCAATATGTTCTAAGACATTGTGACAGTTCTGTATTATTTTTTATAAATTATTCTAATCGGGAGAAATGTGGACTCTCAACGCCAGTTGTTGAGCAGTATTAGTTGAGCAGTATTATGAAACTGGATGAGACATTGCAATTGTTCAGGTTCGCCAAATGGTAGTAAAAAGTCCTGAGCCGGGGGCTGAAGCTACATTGGGTTAAGAGGAATAGTTGATGTGGAACCATTGAAAATTTCATGTTTCTTAGCCATGGGAAAGTGAGTTTTCTATGGAGTGGTTAGGAGCAAGAGAAGGGGAATAAAAGCCTGAGTCACCCCTGATCACTTCTCCCTTTTGTCTCGGCATTTTCAATCACGGGTGAATCTCTCTGTCTAGCTAAGATTAGAGACTTAAAGCCTGTATGGTCAAGAGAACTACCAAGTGATTTCGGTCAGTCCGATGCCGGAATTGTGACACTGAATACAACTGGGATGAGAATGCAGCAAAGAATATAGAACACAGTCGCCATAGGCTATTGGGAAACTCTAAACGGATGGGAAGCGACCGTAGGACCTTTTCGGCGGCTAGTTGTTGTAAGCTGTCAAGAATCACCGTGGCTTCAGGCCGGTGAGTATGTCAAACATTGAGTTAATTGTGTCCATGTCAGATAGTATTTCATCCGTTCATCCCCCCACCCCCAGTGATCATCGACAAGTATGGCGAACTTATTTATCGATTCAGCCAGTGATCGCAGTTATTCGTCCGCCAGATTTTCAACGGGGTTATGCCATGGCGCAAGCGGTGTCTAGGGCTGGCATGAAATTGATTGAAATTGCCAGGAATGACTCTAGCAATACGGATTGTCAACTACAGCTGAAGTTAATCCACCAATTAAGACAGTCATTACCCAATTGTTATATTGGGGCAGGGTCAATTCTGAACGAACGAACCCTCCAACAAGTGATTGTGGCAGGTAGTCAGTTTTGTTTTATGCCCCATTCCCAATGTGACCTAATCCAAATTGGACAGAGTTTAGGAGTGCCTGTTATTCCTGGGGCACTGACACCCACAGAAATTGCCCATGCTTGGCAATGGGGGGCAAGTAGCGTTAAGGTGTTTCCCATTTCAGCAGTGGGTGGTGTGTCCTATATTCGCCAGTTGAGGGAACCCCTCCATCCCATCCCCTTGATCCCGTCAGGGGGAATTACGCTGGAAAATGCTATGGATTTTCTCCAAGCAGGTGCAGTGGGTGTAGGATTGTCTACTGCATTGTTCCCAACGGCGGCGATCGCTGATGGGAATTGGCGGGAAATTTCCCAACGAGCCTCTACTTTGCTTAGAAGCTTGCAATGACCCTGGATTCATTATTTTCCCATACTTTCAAAACCGTCCACGTTGGCAATCCTCTATGATCCTGCTGACTGAAGATCACTACTCCCCAATGGATTATGGTTTGATTTAGTCATTACAATCCTTCTAGTTAGGGGATACAGAATATCAGCGTTTGTTTTGGCGATGAATGAATTGGTTCACTTGGTTGAACAATTGATTCAGTGTTTTTATAAAGTTTCCCTGATTCTGATTATTTTGTTTCTCTTTGAGTACCTGATTGGCAATTTCACACCAACCAAGGCGGTACCTGTCATGCCCTCGTTGATTCGGTTCAATTTCTTTAGATTTCATCTCCGGAAACCGTTGCCAAAATTGTTCATTAATCTCTTGAATAACTTCAGGACTCATTTGGCTTTGATCCAATTTCTGGCAAGCATCGGTGGTTGATGGGGAGATCGGTTTATCAGGTGTAGAACTGGGTGTTAGTAAATAATCAGATACCCTCGTTGCAATCAAAATTGAAACCCCCATAACAATACCAATCTGAATCAGCAGCAATAGTCCAGACAAAAACCGGTTGTTGGGACTCCCAACTTGGGTAAAAAAGTTGCTGGTTGTCTTCTGAGAACTTCCAGAGGTGGACTGGGTAGAACTGGTCAGACGGGAGCGGGTTAGGATGTCCAATCCTGGAACTAACCAGGTTTTAATCAAAGAAGATGCTGAGGAAGAACCTAAGGCTGATGCGTTCGATGGGGCTTGCTTTAGTGAAGATAAGGTTTTTCTAACCTCTTGGGCAGAGGAATATCGTTGTTTTGGATCTTCAGCCATCATCCGTTTGAGAATTGTAGTCAGTTCACGACTCAAACCGGTTGATCGAGTCGTCAGTCCATCATTGGGCTCTTTACCAGTTGCTAAAACAATAGCCGTAACTGCTAAGGCATATAAATCACTGGAAGGAACTGGCTTTCCCTGTTGTTGCTCCCTGGGTGTATACCCATCCTTAAATAAAACGGTAATGGATGGTGTATTGGTTGAAGCATTTTTAACGGCTTCTTTTACGGCACCAAAATCAATTAAAACAGGTTTATTTAATGTATCACTGCGAATTAAGTTATCTGGGGCAATATCTCGATGAATAACTGGTGGATTTCGTTGGTGAAGATAGTCTAGAATATCCAACACATCCAGCATCCATGCTATAACGTCCTTTTCCGTAAATCGTTGACGCTGGAGTAAATCTCGATAGGAAGGACCTGGAACCCATTCCTGGACTAAAATTAAATAGGTATAACCATTAACATTCGTATCAAAAACCTCACGAAATTCAGGAATTTGGGGATGGTTAAGGCTGTGTAAAACCCTTGCCTCCCGTTGAAATAACTCCTTCGCTTTTTCTAAGACATCTGGCTCACTAAAGGTTGGTGCAAATTCTTTGATTACGCAATATTCCCCATGCCGTCGATCATCCATGGCTAGATAGGTTCGACCAAACCCTCCTTCCCCCAGTTGTTTGATAATTTTATAACGATTATCAATAATGCTTTGAATTGCCAGGACAGGCGGGTTATTGGACGCATTCATAAATCGATGATCAATAAAAAATTCTCAACTAGTGGCACATGGCTGATTGACTGACAGAACTTCTCAGCCAAAACCCTGAAAGCCCTCACCCTAGCCCTCTCCCGATGGGAGAGGGAACCGGAGGGGTGGATCGGCTCCCCTCGCCCCCTGGGAGAGGGGTTGGGGGTGAGGGCATACAACTGTTGTCAGTCTACCAGGGCACATGGTGAGAGTATCCCAGTTTTGCACGTTTGCCCTCATCCCCTAACCCTTCTCCCCAAAAAGGAGAAGGGGAACCGAATTCAAAGTCCTTCTCCTAAAGCGGGAGAGGGATTTAGGGTCAGGGCTGCAAGGTTGAGCCGATGAGGGTTGGGGGCTACGCCCGCTGGTTCCTCCCTTAAGGGAGAGTGTACGGTCGCATCCAAACAGTCAAGTCCAAGTTAAATTTAAGTAACGATAGAGCTTACTATGGTTCCATTCTAACGGATTTATTTTAAGGTTCAAGTTCTTCGGCTGTCCTTTCCATTGATAAATTTAAGGGAATGGGCTGTCCAATACGAACCCGCCACCATGCCAATAAGGTACTGGCAATAAAAATGCTGGAGTAAGCACCGGCAGCAAAGCCAATAATCAACGCTAGGGCAAAATCTTTGAGGGTTTCCCCCCCAAAAATAAAAATGGCAAATAATGTTAGCAAGGTGGTTAAGGTGGTGTTAATGGATCGTCCTAGGGTTTGCTGGACGGCATCATCCACAATTTGATTAATGGTAACCCCAGGTTGGAGATTAATATTTTCTCGAACCCGGTCGTAGATGACCACCGTATCGTTGACAGAAAACCCAACGATAGTGAGCAGGGCAACAATAAATAAACTGTCCACCTCAGTGCCTAAAATTAATCCTAGAATTGAAAAAATCCCTACGGTAATCAAAACGTCGTGGAGAAGGGCAATAAAGGCAATTACGGCGTAGTCAAATTGAAACCGCAGGCTGAGATAGACAGTTATCCCGGCGAAGGAAATAATAAGAGCCAAGAGTCCGGCGGTAAAAATTTGTTGACCAATAATGGGTCCAACCGTGTCGATTTGACTTTTTTGTGGATTAAATTGACCTATTTTTTCTGCCAGATTGGCAATCAGACTGGTTCGTTCATTTTGATCAAGGGCTTTGGTTCGTATTGATAAGCCGTATTGATCCACAACTTGTATGCTACCACCCCCTATATTTTGGGTGGATAATACATTCCGAACGGTGGCAGAATCAATGGGTTGGTTACAGTTACTGGGTTGAGAACAGTCTAATTCAAGCTGAAGTCGGGTTCCACCCACAAAATCTAAACTGGGACGTAAGGGTGTACCGAGGGTATTTGTAGAAATAATCATCCCTACAATGCCGGTCACGATGATGATTCCGGATAGTAACCACCATAGATTCCGTTGTTTAATGACACTAAATTCCATATCCGATTGATTGTTTCCCTAATAACGCCATAATGAAAAAAATTTGAAGGAAGCTCTTTATAAATGACCCTATAGGGCTTTAATCCCATTATGTTACCAAAAAATAATGGGTTTCAAGCCTCGTCCGTTAGGGCGTAGGAAGCAATACTCAGAATACGTTGTCGGGGCATGGATTATTAGGCTCAATCCTGTAAGACGAGCTGCATCCACCATCGCCGTTTGACCCTAGAATCCTTCAGGCTTTAGCCAGAGGAGTATGGCAATGTCAGCCCCAGCTGTGATGATGGGTTTCAATGAAAGCCATCATAATTGCCATAGCCGCCACCGGGGCAGTGACACTCCGTAAGGTTCGTTGTCCTAAAGAAATGGGTTGATATCCATGGGCGATCGCTTTATTGAATTCGGGTTGTGTCCAACCCCCTTCAGGTCCCATGGCAATTATAATGGCTGGGGGAAATGGATCCATGGAATTCAGTGTTGATAAAAACAGGGGAGCATTTCCCTGGCATACCCCGATCAGTCGCATTGAAGAGGATGGAGTGGCAATGGGCGGGTTGACTAAATAATCATCAAAAGATAGGGGATTGATTAACCGAGGAATGCGTTGCCGATGGGATTGTTCCGCTGCTTCTTCTATAATTCGCTGCCATCGCAGGAGTTTACTTGAACTGGGTTGGAGCAGGGTGCGTTCACTCAGAACCGGTACAATTTCCCCCACCCCCAGTTCCGTTGCCTGACGGATCACTTCGTCAAATCCATTTCCTTTTGGTAAGGCTGATACAAGTATGACTTCCATTGGTAGTTCAGTTTGAATGGAGATTTGCTGATGAACCCAAGCAGTGGTTTCTCCCCTTGGTCCTATTTCAGCGAGCCACCATTGGTTGCCATCTAAGGCAATAAAATGATCTCGGTCTGTCAATCGCAGAACTCGCCGTAAGTAGTGGTTTTGCCGAGATGTTAATTGAATGGCGACTGGATGGGCTGGGCTCTTGATCCATTGGTGGGGGGCGATGGCCAACCGCTGTAGAGAAGAATAGTCACACATGGGGATTCAAATTAATGGGCTTTGGAGAATTTCATTGGGTGGAAAGTAAAATTGAATGTAAATTCAATTTTACTTTCGTTTAGCAGTCTACCCTTAGCCATTGATGTCTACAATGAACTGGACTAGAACATTAATCCATTTTTTGCAGATTTCCCAGTCTTTCATTCCTGACCCTTTTCTGAAATACTAGATAGTTATTTGGGGTAACCGTTCCCACTCCCCGTAGTAAAGAGGGTTGCGGGCTAGGTTCGCTGGTTCCTCCCTGGGGGAGTGAACGGTTACTGTTGCTCAAACAACTATTAATTTTCGTGAGGTCTAATTGTTTAGGATGGCTTGTCACCCTATGACCCATCTTGCACCATACCAGTATTCATCTTGCGTATAATCCCAGAGTACCATTACAAGGTTGAGCCTGGTCAACCGGGAAACCTACCCTTTCCTGGGCGAACCTGGTTCCTAAGGTGGCAACTTGGAATGTAAGTCTTGCTGATAATCTTGCTGATGATCATGATGGCGGATTGAATCGTAAAATCCTAAAATCCACATTCCTACTTTTCCCAACCCCCTGTTAATCCATGCAATTGTATAGTTCTCAACGACGCACTAAAATTGTTGCCACCATCGGTCCATCTACCAAAACACCTGAAGTGTTGCGATCGCTCATCGAGGCTGGAGCAACCACCCTACGCCTAAATTTTTCCCATGGTTCCCAGGATGACCACTTGAAAAGCATTCGGTTAATCCGTCAGGTTTCTTTTGAGTTAAACCAACCAGTTGGTATTTTGCAAGACCTGCAAGGACCTAAAATTCGTCTAGGTAAATTTGAAACCGGTTCAATCACCTTGACTAAAGGAGACCCATTTATTCTGACCAGTGAAATTCAACCGGGTACCCATCAAAAGAGTTCAGTTACCTATGAGTTCTTGACCGATGAAGTCAATGGTGGAGCCACCATTCTATTAGATGATGGAAAAGTTGAAATGTTGGTAGAAGACGTTGACCGGAGTAGGAGAGAGCTTCATTGTCGGGTAGTAGTCGGGGGAGTTTTGTCAAATAACAAAGGAGTTAATTTTCCTGGAGTTTATCTTTCCATTAAAGCCTTAACCGACAAAGACCGACGAGATTTATTTTTTGGTTTGGATCAAGGAGTGGACTGGGTTGCCCTCAGCTTTGTCCGTAACCCCCAGGATGTATTGGAAATTAAGGAATTAATTAGTAATGCAGGTAAGAATGTCCCTGTAGTGGTCAAGATTGAAAAACATGAAGCCATTGAGCAAATGGATGCTATTTTGTCCCTGAGTGATGGGGTTATGGTTGCCAGGGGAGATTTGGGGGTGGAGTTGCCGGCTGAAGATGTACCCATCCTGCAAAAACGGTTAATTTCTACTGCTAACCAACTGGGAATTCCAGTGATTACGGCGACGCAAATGTTAGATAGCATGACCGAAAATCCGCGACCCACCAGGGCTGAAATTTCTGATGTGGCTAACGCCATTATTGATGGGACGGATGCAGTAATGCTGTCCAACGAAACTGCTACTGGCAAGTATCCGGTGGATGCAGTGGCTACCATGGCAAAAATCGCCATCCGGATTGAACAGGAGCGAGTTACATGTAACGCTTGCAATGGTAAAACTCCCCACCTCAAATCGATCCCCAACTCCATCAGCCAGGCAGTGAGTAATATTGCCGAACAACTGGAAGCCTCAGCGATTATGACCCTTACTAAAACCGGGGCAACGGCGCGGAATGTCTCTAAATTCCGTCCTAAGCCCCCGGTGTTGGCTGTCACTCCCCACGTGGATGTGGCAAGACGACTGCAAATGGTGTGGGGAGTTAAACCATTATTAGTGTTGGACTTACCTTCTACCGGTCAAACATTCCAGGCAGCCCTCAACGTGGCACAGGAAAAACAATTATTGAAAGAAGGGGATTTAGTGGTGATGACAGCTGGCACCTTGCAAGGGGTACCCGGATCCACTGACTTGATAAAGGTTGATGTGGTGACAGCGGTTTTGGGTAAGGGAATTGGCATTGGACAGGGGGCAGTGAGTGGTCGAGCCAGGGTTGCCCGTAGCATCCATGATGTGAATAATTTTAATCAAGGTGAAATATTGGTGGCGTCGAATACCAATGTTGATTTCATTGATGCTATCCGGAAAGCCGCTGGCATCATCACTGAAAATGATAGCTTAACCAGTCATGCCGCAGTGATTGGTCTACGGCTGGGAGTGCCGGTCATTATTGGCATGAAAGATGCAACGAAGGTGGTTCGGGATGGCACCATTCTAACCATGGATACCCAGAAGGGTATGGTTTATTCCGGGACATCAGGAAATGGACAATCAGATATGGTGTCGATGGTGTAGTGGAAATTGGCTGAAAATCAGGTGTCATTGTCTGCTGATTGATTAGAATTTATTATATTGATTGTAAATCTGCCTTTTTTCTGATGTATGCCGAAAGTTGTCTTGGTTCATCCCCAAATCCCTCCCAATACAGGGAATATTGCCCGCACTTGTGCTGCCACTGCTACTGAATTACATTTAGTTGGTCCCCTCGGATTTGAAATCAGCGATCGCCAACTAAAGCGGGCAGGACTAGACTACTGGCCCTACGTCACCCTTCATTACCACCAGTCCTTTGCAGACTTTTGCCAGATTCATCAACAACAGGGAGGCAGGTGGATTGGTTTTAGTACCACGGGTCAACAAAACTATCTATCCTGGCATTTTTGCGCAGATGATTGGTTATTCTTCGGTTCTGAGACAACAGGTTTACCCTCCCAAATCCTCAATCAGTGTGACCAAACCCTATATATTCCGATGATGCAAGGCGGGGTTCGTAGCCTCAACCTTTCGGTTAGCGTGGCGGTAGGGTTATTTGAATCCTTGCGTCAATTGGGAAAACTGGAACCGGATATCACTTCCAAATTTATTTCCAATCCAAGGTAAAACTCCTGATTGACTGACAAAACTTCTCAGCCAAAACCCCGAAAGCCCTCACCCTAGCCCTCTCCCCATGGGAGAGGGGTTGGGGGTGAGGTCGTACAACTTTTGTCAGTCAACCAGGTAAAACCCTAAACAAAACATAATTTAGTGACTTACACTACAAAATTCCATTGATTTGAATAAGAAATTTTTATCTATAAACCATGGCACCAAGTTAAATCTTTAATCCAACATATAGAAATTTTTTATATTTTACACTTAAGTCTCTTAAATCCTTATTTTCCAATAGTTTCGGCACATTAGAACTCGATAAAATTAAACTAATTTCGAAATTTGTTGCCTAAAATGTTGCATTTTTTTAGAAGTGCTGCTAAGTTTTTAATAATTTGTAAATATCTGAATAAAATGATTTAATCATTACATTTAGTAGATATTTACTGGAAAATTGAAATTGTCTTCACGGATTTTATCAGTTTTATCCTGATTTCAATGATTACCTTTGATTACTTATAAAAGTTGTCGTAAAGGTCATCGTTCCGTCCTATGGGGCTTTCATTCTCAATGGCTTAGCCATTTTGGGTAATCTAGATCAATTCCAATGTAGGGTCGTCTTCTGTTTCGAGAGTAATTATTTAGCGTTAGTCATTCAGTATAGAGGAGGTCGTTCTTTGAAACGAGAATTTCCAAGCAGTTTATATCCAGTCACTCCCTCAGCTACCAGTCATTTAGCGAGTCGGACATATGAAACTGCCATTGACAATAGTGATGACTGCTTTAAGCAGTCTGATGTTTCCCGCGAAGAAAACGATTCTGGTTCAGGACGGCAGCGTAAGGCTCGTACTTCCGCAGCCGTGATTGGTTTAGCTATTTCAATGGGAGCATCTAATCTCATGGTTGCTAGGCATCAGGGGGTTGCAGCCGCCGCTGAACCTTTAGCCACTGAAGCTAAAGCCGTTGAAGAATTATCTTCCCTAGTAAATGTAACTTCACTCTCTGAAGTCGCTCCTAATGATGGAGTTTCATCATTCCCCACTCCTGAATTTTCTGGTATCCGCTATACGGTGCAAGAAGGTGATACATTAGGGGGTATTTCCCAAATCTATGGTGTTGATCCAGACGAAATTGCGTCCATCAACCACTTAGAAGTAGATTCGGTATTACATGTGGGGCAATCACTTCAAATCCCTGGTGCTACTGAATCCTCCTTAGAAAGTAAACAGGAGATTAATTTAGTTCGATTAAATCATCATCGACAAGAATTATTATCTAGCCTATCCCAGATCAAATCATTGGGGAATAGTTCACTAAAGTTGGTTGCACCAGAGCTGGGGAGTGTTTCTCATTCTCAAGAAACTGGCAGTTCCCTTCTTTCCAAAACCATCTCAGATACCCATGGGAAAGTTGCATCAATTGGTTTGGGTGAAATGGTCAATACTCCCTCCATTCCTCAAGCCGAGGAGTCGAATATTTATCGTGTTCGACAGGGAGATACGGTAGATTCAATTGCCCGCAAGCATGGGCTAACTCGGTTGGATATTTTAGCAGTTAATCAGATAAGTGACCCTAACTGGATTTATGTTGGTCAAAAAATTGTAATTCCCCAACCAAAACTTGCTTCAAAGAATCTAGTTTCTTCACCTGCTGAAGTCAAGCTAGCTGCCAGCAATTCCTATGTTGAACAATTACTTTCAACTGCGGCTCCCCAAGTCACGTTGAAGGATGATGAAGCGTCAACGGCTGAAGATCCCTTAGTTAAACCTGATGTTAAGGTTGCACTTACTCCCTCTACTTTCGACTATAATGAGTCGAGCCAGGTTTCTACTTCAGAATCATCTCAATTTACTCCTTATTTGCAGCGTCTTAGGCAAGATATTAGTCGCCTGCAGGATCGTTATCAACCCATTCATACCTTAAGTCCGTCTGGCAAATCGGCTAAGGTTGTTAAACCCATTTCTCCGGTTTCAACTCTCGGTAATCAGCCTGTAAAACAGGCTGTCAATCCTGAATTTGCTGCGTCCCTACGTTCAACTTCATTGTCTCAGTTTGATAGATTATCATTAATCAATAGTGGTAAAACTGGTTTAACCCCAAATAAGCCATTTCTTGGTTCTACCAGTCAACTGGTAGCCGCCACCCCAACGGAATCAAGCTCCTATGAGACACTCATGCAATCCACTTTGGGTCGGGTAGTGTCTCCTGAACTGCCTTCTTTATCGTCTCCCGATCGTTATCTTCCTGATGCTTCAATTTTCAAAGGTTATATTTGGCCCACAAAGGGATCATTAACCTCAGGATTTGGTTGGCGATGGGGTAGAATGCATCGTGGTATTGATATTGCTGGTCCGGTCGGAACTCCCATTGTTGCTGCTGCTGAGGGTGTGGTTGTTACTTCAGGATGGAATTCCGGTGGTTATGGCAACTTAGTTGAAATCCGTCATGCTGATGGTAGTTTAACTTTGTATGCCCACAACCAACGGATTTTGGTTGAAGAAGGTCAACGGGTCACCCAAGGTCAGTTGATTGCTGAAATGGGTAGTACTGGTTTTAGTACTGGTCCCCATCTTCACTTCGAAATTCATCCAGCTGGTCAGGGAGCTGTCAATCCCATAACCTATCTTGCACAAGCAAGGCGTTAGTGGATGTAAAAAAGAGTTAAGTCTGACTCCGCTTAGTCTGTGAAGTACTGGCGGAGTTTTTTTTACAAGTCATTCAGTAAATCGATTCACTGTTAGGTAGAGCACATCAGGCAGATGATTGAAGTTGAGCATCTTAGTAAGGTCTACGGTACAACAGCCGCAATTAAAGATATTACCTTTAAGGTGAATACCGGTGAAATTTTGGGTTTCTTAGGTCCCAATGGAGCTGGAAAAACTACCACCATGCGAATCCTGGCGGGCTACTTACCGGCAACTAAGGGTAGAGCGACGGTGGCTAATTACGAAGTTCATGAAAATTCCATGGCGGTTCGACAACGAATCGGCTACTTACCAGAAACTCCCCCCCTATATCCGGAAATGTCTGTGGTTGGTTTCCTAGATTTTGTCGCTCAGATTAAGGGGATACCCGCTGGCGATCGCCCCCAAAAAGTGGAATCAGCCATTAAACGGTGTAACCTAGTCGAAAAACGTCACACCCTCATCCGAAAACTATCAAAGGGATTTCGTCAGCGGGTTGGCATAGCCCAAGCAATTGTCCATGACCCCCCCGTAATAATATTAGATGAACCCACTGTAGGGCTAGACCCTCGTCAAATCATTGAAGTACGTCACCTGATTAAGAGTTTGGCAGGTAGTCATACCATTATCCTATCGACCCACATCCTGCCGGAAGTGAGTACCACGTGCAACCGAATTGCCATCATCAATCAGGGGGAAGTCGTTGCCACCAACACACCGGAAAGTTTGTTGAGTCAAATGAATGCGGGTGGGGGCTATGAATTAGAGGTGGAGGGCACTCTGGAGACTACACAATGGGCATTACAGTCTGTGGAGGGAGTTACTTTAGTTCAGTCCTTAGATGATGACCCTTCCGTCACTGCCGCTGGTCGTCATCGTTTTCAAGTGTCTGTGGATGAACAGAAGGGCAGGGATATCGCCGCTGCAATTGTGGGTGCTGGACTAGGGTTGTATGCAATGCGACCCACTGGTGCTAGCCTGGAGGATGTATTCTTGAAATTGACCACGAAGGAATCCCCTGTCTCTGACAATGATCAACCTCTACAGGACTCAATGGATAGACTCGAAATTGAGGACAGGCATACCCATGAATCAATCGAGGGCGAACATGGCAAAATTCACTGACCGTTGTTTTTTTCAGGAGGGGTAGTTCGTTTCCATGGGTATTATCATGGGTAACATTTTAGCCATTTACCGTAAGGAGTTGCAAAGCTATATTTCATCTCCCTTTGCTTACTTAATTGCTGGAATATTTTGGTTTTTGGCTGGGTTCTTTTTTAGTATCATACTGCAACAACTTATTGAAAACGCCGCTGCTTTTGATTTGCAACGGCAGCAACTTGGTGGACAGGGCGCCCCTTCGGTGGATGTCCCCTATTTAGTGGTGCAAAATTTTTTGGGTTCTCTTTCATCAATTGCGTTAGTCATTTTGCCCATGCTGTCCATGGGGCTTTATACAGAAGAACGTAAACGGGGTACCTTAGAGTTGTTGTCCACCTCCCCCATTACCAATTGGGCAGTAGCCCTGGGTAAATTATTAGGGGTATTAACTTTCTTTGTGACCCTCCTCATGCCATTACTCATCTATGAGGCGATCGCCCTAGGGGCATCCAACCCTCCTTTTTCCATTGGGATTGTATTATTGGGACATGGGGCTGTTATTCTATTAGCTGCCAGCATCCTTTCCCTAGGAATGTTTATTTCATCCTTAACCGATAGCACTATCCTGTCAGCCATTTTAACCTTTGCCCTAGTGATCGTTCTCTGGGTCATTGATGGGGCAGCTAAATCAATGGGGGGACCCATGGGTGATATTCTCAGTCATTTATCATTATTAAAACATTATACCAACCTGATTCAAGGGGTGGTTGACAGTAGTAGTTTATTAGTATTTGCATCCTATATTTTTACCGGGTTGTTTCTCACAGCCCAGTCCATTGATGCCTTACGGTACCAGCGTTCTTAGCCTGAATTCTTATTTTCTTCAGCCTTTTCTCCATGAAATTATCGATTCTATCTAAATTTCCCTGGTCACTCTTCTTTTGGCTGGGACCTATATTGTTGATAGCAGGGGTAACCGCTGGGCTGGTGGTATCCTTTAGCCCTATCCCCCTAACAATGACATCGGCTGGGGGAGTAATCACCGGAGCTTGGCTGATCATTCAAGCCATTCGTCTCCACCCCGTAGATACCCTTACATTTTGGAATCGTCGCTCCACCCAGTCTGGTGCTAATGCACTTGTTACCATTGTGGCATTGCTTTTAGTACTCGGCATGGTCAATTTTTTAGGTACTCGTTACACTTTTCGCCTAGACCTTACTGAAGCCCAGGTTTATTCCCTTTACCCCCAGTCCCAGGCAGTGGTGAAAAAACTGAAAGAACCAGTCAAGGTGTGGGTATTTTCTACGGCTAGAAACTCTCAGGATGAAGCATTACTGGACAATTATCGCAAACAAAATTCAGCGTTTAGTTTTGAATTTGCCGATCCTCAAGCCCGACCAGCCTTGGCAGAAAAATTTGGGGTGAAAGCGCAGGGGGATGTTTACTTGGAATCAGGGCAACGCCGTCAATATATTCAAACGGTTAATCCACAGGAACGGTTATCTGAAGCCAAACTCACCACTACCCTAGAACAACTGGGGAGCGGACGTCAAGAAAAGGTTTATTTTTTACAGGGGCATGGGGAACATACCCCCCAACAACTTTCCCAAGCCTATAGTTATCTCGTTGATAAAAACTATACCAATGTACCCCTTAATCTGGCTGAATTAGGCTCAGGTAAATCGGTGGCTATTCCTGAAGATGCCAATGTGGTGATCATTGCCGGACCGAAGCGAGCCTTGTTTAAGACAGAAGTGGATGCCTTGAAAACCTATTTGCAACGGGGGCGAGGGCTGATGGTGATGATTGATCCCAACACTAACCCGGAATTAGCTAATTTACTCAATGAATGGGGGGTAACATTAGACCGTCGGTTAATTATTGATCCCCAGGGAGGGATTGTGGGTTATGGAACCACAGTTCCTTTGGTGACTCGTTATGGCGATCATCCCATTACAAAAGACTTGCAAGGTGGAATCTCCTTCTATCCCCAAGCCCGTCCCGTGGTGACCACTGCAACTAATGGGATCACTTCCAGCCCCTTACTGTATACTAATTCCCAGAGTTGGGCTGAAAGTAATATACAGGATAATGGGGTTCAATTTGATCAGGGTAACGACCTGAAAGGACCCCTCACCTTAGGAGTGGCGTTGGAGAAAGATGTCTCAAAACCCAGTCCTTCTCCCTTAGCCTCCCCAAATCCCGACGCTCCCCTCCTGAAACAACGATTAGTGGTCATTGGTAATTCACGTTTTATGTTAGATGGGTTATTTACCCAACAGTTAAATGGAGATGTTTTTCTGAATTCGGTTACCTGGTTAAGTCAAAGAACTGAACAGGTTTTATCTATTCGACCAAAGGAAGCCAAGGATCGCCGTATTGTATTGTCCAGTTTGCGAGGAAATATGATTAACGTCATTGCCTTATTGGGGTTACCTCTATTAGGGTTTTTAATGGCTGGTATTCTCTGGTGGAAACGACGGTAAACCCAAACTGATGCAGTTAGCATGGTAAACATTGTCGCCGGGCTTCATATAGGAGTAGGGCAGCGGCAATACTCACATTAAGGGATTCCACTCCCCCTTGCAAGGGAATGGAAACCCTTACATCAGCTAAATCCAATAAAGGGGAAGATAATCCCTCCCCTTCATTTCCTAGCAAAATGAGGGTGGGTTGGTTAAAGTCCACTTGCCAATAAGTGAATGGGGCAGTGGGTATGGTTGCAATGACTTGTATCCCCGCCCTTCGGCAGGACTGAACCTGAACCGACAAGTCACGACACACTTCCATAGGTAGACGAAACCATTCCCCCGCAGAAGCACGTAAAACCTTAGGGTGGTGGATATCAACACTGTCCTGACTCACCCACATTGCCCCTACTCCAGTAGCCACAGCGGTACGGATCAGAGTACCCATGTTGCCAGGGTCTTGAATGGTTTCCAATGCCAATCCCCATTGGGGAAACGGAATAGGAAGAGCCGCTGGATGCCGTTGATGGGCGATCGCCACCACCCCATCAGGATGCACGGTGGTTACCATCGCACTTAAAACTTCAGGACTAACCTGTTCTAACCGAACTCCAGTTTGATGCAGTAAGGTAAACAGGGTAGCATGGGTGGATTGCCAGTGGGGAGTATAGCAAACAATAATCAGTGGATAATTTACCTGGCAAGCAACTTCCACCAAGTGGGTACCCTCTAACAAACACTGTTGTTCTTGCCGTCGTCCTTGGGGACGATGTAATTTCCGAATGTGCTTGACCAGTGGGTTTTGAAGACTGGTTAGCATGGGGTTGGGGGAAGGATAAGAAAATGAATTGTTTAGGATGCGGAACCCGGGACTTGAACCCGGAAGTCTTTGCAAACACTAGAACCTGAATCTAGCGCGTCTACCAATTCCGCCAGTTCCGCAAAAAATAACCACTTCACCATTATTATACTTTTATACTTATACTTTTGAACTGTCCCATTCAAAAACTTCCGTCAAGATTTACTTCATTCAAACAGGAGCATTATGAATGCCTTTGACCCTGTCCCTCCCCAGTGGACAACCACTGCCATCCATGCCCATGGTTTTTGTTGTCCGGCTTGCGGTGCCCTATCCATGGCTGCTGAACGGGTATGGCTGAATCGAGGCTCTCCTGTTTTCACTGAAGATCATCGTAAAAAGTGGCAAGAGTTTTACTACTGTGCATGTGATCAGGCGTGGTGGGCATGGAGTACAGATCGTCCCAATTCCACAAACTGATCAGTGGGATTGGGAAATTTGTTGGGGAGTAAAACTCTGTTGGGAGCTGATGGCTACTCCAACGGGTACACCCCAATTTTGCAGACCTCAACCCTAAGCTTCTCCCAGAATGGGAAAAGGGGTTAGGAGATGAGGGAAACTGGGCAACAGTGGGATACTCTCTACCCCAACCGCCATTGGACTGAATTCATTCCTTAAGTTTTTATCCAATTCATCCCTATTATGCTTACCTTTAAGCTAAAAGCACCCTACCAACCCACCGGCGACCAACCCCAGGCGATCGCAAAACTAACCCAATCCATTCGTTCAGGACATGCTTACCAAACCCTGTGGGGTGCCACGGGCACTGGAAAAACCTTCACCATGGCTGCTGTTATTGCTGAAATCAACAAACCCACCTTAGTTTTAGCCCATAATAAGACCCTTGCTGCTCAACTATGTAATGAACTGCGGGAGTTTTTCCCTGACAATGCTGTGGAATATTTTATCAGTTACTACGACTACTACCAACCAGAAGCCTACATACCCGTTTCCGATACTTATATTGCCAAAAGTTCAGCAATAAATGAAGAGATCGATATGCTACGACATTCTGCAACTCGTTCCCTGTTTGAACGCAAGGACGTGATCGTGGTAGCCTCAATCAGTTGTATTTATGGTTTAGGAATTCCATCGGAATACTTAAAAGCATCAATTCCCCTTCGAGTTGGACAAGAAGTGGAACTACGGGGAATTTTAAGGGATTTGGTGAATGTGCAATACAGTCGGAATGACTTGGATGTTGGTCGGGGTCGGTTTCGGGTGAAGGGAGATGTCTTAGAAATTGGACCAGCCTACGAAGACCGAATTATTCGGGTGGAGTTTTTTGGTGATGAAATTGATGGGATTCGTTACATTGATCCAGTAACTGGAGCAACCTTACAGAGTGTACCAGCCCTGAATATTTATCCTGCTCGCCACTTTGTTACCCCCGAAGAACGATTACAGGATGCTTGTAATGCCATTCGATGGGAACTGCAACAGCAACTATTGATTTTGGAACAGGAGGGTAAGTTACTCGAATCCCAGCGATTGGAGCAACGCACCCGTTATGATTTAGAAATGCTACAAGAGGTGGGATATTGCAATGGAGTAGAAAACTATTCCCGACATTTGGCTGGGCGGGAGGCGGGACAAGCTCCAGAATGTTTAATTGATTATTTTCCCAGCGACTGGTTGTTGGTCGTGGATGAGTCCCATGTTACTGTCCCCCAAATTCGAGGGATGTACAATGGTGACCAGGCTCGAAAGAAGGTACTCATTGACCATGGTTTCCGTTTGCCCAGTGCAGCCGATAACCGACCACTAAAATCAGATGAGTTTTGGGGGAAGGTGAATCAATGTGTATTTGTATCCGCCACCCCTGGTGATTGGGAAATTGAACAATCTGGGAAATGGATTGTTGAACAAGTGATTCGTCCAACTGGGGTGGTAGATCCTGAGTTGTTTGTCCGCCCCACCCATGGTCAGGTGGATGACCTGTTGGCTGAAATTCAAATTCGGGTGCAGCGGCAGGAACGGGTATTAATTACGACTTTAACGAAACGAATGGCAGAGGATTTAACAGATTATTTCCAAGAACGAGCCATCCAGGTGCGTTATTTGCATTCAGAAATTGATTCCATAGAACGGATTGAAATCTTACAGGACTTACGGCAAGGTCGATTTGATGTACTGATTGGTGTAAACTTGCTTCGGGAAGGGTTGGACTTACCTGAAGTTTCCCTGGTGGCAATTTTAGATGCCGATAAGGAAGGATTTCTAAGGGCAGAGCGGTCCCTAATCCAAACTATCGGTCGGGCAGCAAGACATATTCATGGTCAAGCCATCCTTTATGCTGATCAGTTTACAGAAAGCATGAATAAGGCAATTGCTGCCACCGAGCGTCGTCGAGTGATTCAACTGGAATATAACCAAACCCATGGCATCATCCCCAAACCAATTATCAAAAAATCAACCAATGCCATCCTCTCCTTCTTAGAAGTATCTAGGCGCTTAAATGCTCAAGAATTGGATGCTGCTTGTGAACAAGTGGATGATTTACCCTTGGAAAATGTACCAGAACTAATCACTCAGTTAGAAGTGCAAATGAAAGCAGCAGCAAAACAGTTGGAATATGAACAGGCGGCTAAGTATCGGGATCGAATTAAGCGGTTGCGTTCTAAGTTATTAGGACATCAGCCATAAACGAGGATGGAACCCGTTAGTTAAGCTTAAATTTTTTCTTAAATTCTGTGCAGCGACCAATGGAAGTATTACTCATCAATACATCCATTCCTTGATCGGTACATAGGGATTGCGATCCTTGATTTTGATACGCAAAATCAGAAATATTAGATAGACTGTGGACTGACCTTAAAATGATCCCTGCTAGTAGAATCATCGAGCAGAAAAAAATTATCGTTTGAAATCGTCCACCATGGATCTTTTTTAAGGTTATTCCTAGTGTAAGAGTCGTGGGTAAAAACAGGTATAGGGTATAGAATGATTGATAACGGCTAGAATTAACGATCCAAATCAATGCTAGTAATATCCAAATTAACGGCAGCCATAGTTCATCCAACCGTGGAGTTTTAACCACTAAAATAATTAAAAAAACAGTGATAGAAAGGACAGCAATACATATTAAAAAACTAGGGAAAATAGAAAGATCATTCAAATATTGAAACATTGTTGCAAATAATGATTCAATACGATCCCTATTATCTATAAAGCCAATGGAATTACTCGGAAAACTAAAAACTTGCCTACTCCATATGGGATGAGCAATGAACCTTGATACGGTGACTTCTGTACTATTTAATAATGCAATTGAAACCCAGATTTTTTTTAGTATTAGTAAGGGTGGTCGAATTAAGTCAGATGCACAGATTAATACTAACAAAAGAGACAAATTAATCATTGTCCAGAATGTAGCATCTATAAAATCAATGCCATGGGATGGGCGATTATCCCAAGATGAAATAAACCAGGGTAAAACACCCCCCAATCCTATCAAGCCCCCCATGTTTAATGCAGCGAAACCTGGGGAGTCAAACCAGAATTTTAATAATCTGGGAAATCCGTTTATTCCCCATATATATAAACAAACCAAAAAAGCAAATGGGGATAAAAGTAAGATTTGTATTTTACAGTAGACAGCAAGGAAAAATGATAGAAGAGCGAGTACTAAAGTGACGTATTTTCCTCTGATGCTGGTAGTTGGCAAAGAATATGCAAGCCAATTGAGGTTTATGTAGGTGAGTAAAAATAATAGGCTAGTGACTTCGTTGCGAATGTTACCCACAGCAAGAAAAATACCAGTGGAACAAAACATCGCCGATAAAATTAAACTGCATAACCCTTGGTTGATCCCTAAAATTCTAAACAATGACCAACCGCTAATTACACACAGAGAACAAAGAAATCCATTTTCAATCCTAGCCAGTTGAGTGAGTAATGTGGCATCTTGAATGGATATTGGTTGACTTGGTTCTGTTGCTACTAGCCCAATAAATGACAAAACTTTTAATTTTAGAGTGTAACTTAACGTCCAATAGACCCCAGGATGATCCGGATAGGTTGGAGGGGAATCCCTATACAGTCGCAGTGATTCGGCAATCCAAAGTAGATCTTGATCGGGTATGGCATCGTAAGGTCTTTCAAGTCCAAGAAACGCTAAGTAAATGGGGATAAAGAAGGCAAGTGCCAACCCAATGTAGGCTGGCTTGATAGTCTGTAACCACTCTTTTAGGAAAGCTGAGAATGACATTTTTTTAATGAAAAACAAAGGAGTAATTCCCAGAGAATTACTGGTTTTATCTTGGGGATCCATCCAATCATTAGAGCGAATTAGGGTTTGGGATGGGTGTGGGAGAGGATTGCTTTAATCGTTCTGTCTGAGCCGCACGAAACCGGATAGTTTCTTCGTCTAAGCTTTCC
Organism: uncultured Synechococcales cyanobacterium; assembly: GCA_903897715.1. Lineage (GTDB taxonomy): Bacteria > Cyanobacteriota > Cyanobacteriia > CAIUCS01 > CAIUCS01 > CAIUCS01. Next base: position 11,082 of record CAIUCS010000133.1, on the reverse strand, counting down.
TGTTGATCGGATCGAAAGTCTTCCAAATTGCGAATGCTCCCCATTTGGGCTTGATGAATTAGATCATACAAGCCTCCTGTAGGGTTGCCACGGGATGAAAATGGATCACGGGATGTATCTTGATTTTGTAAGTCTTGGATAGCGTTGGTTGGAGTAGATTGGGCTAAGATAGGATACACAGGAAGAGTTATTCCAACCAATAATGTGATAAAACTACATGCTGAACTTAGGATAAAGAGCTTCATAGGTACCTCATGATAGAAAGATTTTAATTCCATTGTTTAAGAGATCACTAGGGGGATACCTTAAAAATAGTGATGTTTTCTCTTAGATTCATAGCTTCCTGACCCACCGACCTGATTATTTGGCAACATTTAGTCATAAATGATAGTGATAAATGAACCAGTTTTGTTGAGAAGCATTCTCGGGTGCATCCCACTTTCCTGGGTCAACCCACCTTTACCTTAACTTGGTGGAAATTCCAAGACCTTGACCATCCTCTTATCTCCAAGATTGAGAGGAGTTAAAAATAAAGAGAATCATGAATGATGGAAATGCCGAATAATTGCCTCAGCAAATTCAGAACACTTTAGTGGTTTTTCAACCGGTGGTTCTAAAAGACGAGCTAAATCGTAGGTCACTTCCTGACTGGCGATCGCCCTTTCCACACCAATTTTAATCAGTTCGGCAGCCTCCTGCCAACCCATAAATTCTAACATCATGACTCCAGACAGAATCAATGAGCCCGGATTTACCCGGTCTAAGCCAGCATGTTTTGGAGCAGTACCATGGGTTGCCTCAAAAATAGCGCAGTTATCACCAATATTGGCACCTGGTGCCATGCCCAGTCCCCCAGCAATGGCAGCAGCGGCATCGGATAAATAATCCCCATTGAGATTCATAGTTGCCAAAATTGAATATTCGTCGGGACGTGTTTGGATTTGCTGGAAAATACTATCAGCAATCCGGTCGTTTACCATTACTTTCTGTCGCCATTGTTGATTTCCATGGGTTGCCCAAATGGTTTCTAATACCTCTTGTATTTCCTGGCAAACCTGAGTTTGTTTATCCGGAGTCAGGGCATCAAAACCAGGATCAATGAGTTGAGCTTGGTGAGCTAACGATAGCCCAGGTTGTTTTTCATGGTTATCCAGGATCCAAGATTCACGTTCAGTCACACATTCACCCCGAAATTCCGTTTTAACTACCTCATACCCCCAATCTCGAAAGGCACCCTCCGTGTACTTCATAATATTTCCCTTGTGAACTAAGGTCACCAGTTGCTTACCCAGGGGGAGACGAAGGGCATGACGAATTGCACGACGGATTAGCCGTTGTGACCCAGTTTTACTAATTGGCTTTATCCCAATCCCTGAATCGAGGGGAATTTGCTTTTTCCCATGTTCCGGTGTTGCAGGAATGAAATCCGTATTTAATAAATGAATTAATTGATTGGCGATTGGCGTCCCCTGTCTCCATTCAATGCCTAGATAAATATCTTCAGTGTTTTCCCGATAAATAATTACATCCAGCTTCTCAGGATGACGATGGGGGGAGGGAGTTCCAGAATAATACTTACAAGGGCGAACGCAAGCATACAAATCATGGATTTGCCGGAGTGCCACGTTAAGAGAACGAATCCCACCGCCAACGGGGGTTGTTAAAGGACCCTTAATGGCTACTCCATATTCCCCAATAGCGGTTAAGGTATCTTGGGGAAGATATTGATAGGTGCCATAGAGTTCACAAGCTTCGTCTCCTGCAAACACCTTAAACCAATGGATCTGACGCTGACCCCCATAGGCTGCTTTTACCGCTGAGTCAAAGACATGTTGAGATGCCGGCCATAGATCAATCCCTGTCCCATCCCCCCGAAGGAAAGGAATAATAGGGTCATCAGGGACGATTGGATCACCGTTTTCAAATCTAATTCGTGAACCGGATTGGGGGGCAGTAATTTTGTCGTACATGCTTAATTTTTACAGTAAGAAGACTAGGGAACGGTTAATGGATTATACTCTATTCACCCATTTTCAACCAGTGGATCAGGGGTTGACCAGCGGGCGATCGCCCTGACCAAGGTATTAATTTCTGACTCTAAAGTAAAATAATGGATACTGACTCGGACACAGTTAGGGTTGGGGATTGCACGAATTAAAATACCCTGATCTTCTAGAACCTGAACCAATTCAGCGTGGGATACAGTGGATGGTTGTTGACTCAGTAATTGCAAGGAAACCAAACCCGACTGGGGTGATTGGTTTTGCACACATCGCACTGTTGGTACGGTTTGTAGCTGTTGCCACAGATGACGACTAAGGGACAGGATCCGTTGATATCGGTTTTCATCCGTACCCCAGCGATTATGAATATTCAAGGATTCACGTAATCCGGCATACAGTGGATAGGCAGAAGTTGCAATCTCATACCGTTGTCCATGGGGTTGCCAACCCACTGGATTCCCTTGGGGGTCAGCAATGAGATTCCGCCAGCCAATGAATGTAGGACTTAACCGCTCTCTTGCTTCGGGACTTACATATAACCCCCCTAACCCCTCTGGTCCGCACCACCATTTATGACCAGTAAAGGCATAAAAGTCCACCCCTAATTGGGTTAAGTTTAGGGGAATCATTCCTACCGATTGGGCTGCATCCACTAACACCCTTACTGGGTTGGCTTGGCTATGGCATAGGTCAACGATCTCATCTAAGGGTAATACCTGCCCCGTATTCCAGAATATATGGCTGAGGACAACCAATCGGGTGCGGGGACGCAAATGTTTCTGTACTAATTCCAGGATAGCCTGGTGAGTATGGGGTTGATTAAGAGTTTGGGAAATTGGACAAATGGTTACCTCTAACCCCATTCGTCGTTGTAGTTCCTGAATAGCAGCAATGATGCCGGGATGCTCGCAATCGGTCATTAGTAAATGATCCCCTGCCTGCCAATCTAGCCCCCAGAGGACAATATTACATCCCACCGATACATCCTCTGTCAAACTAATGGTGGTGGGTTCAACCCCAAGGGCAGAGGAAATGGTCGTGCGGGTCAAATGACATTCTTCCCGAACCCAATCATTGGTTTGCTTAGAAAAGGGACCCTTAGACTGAATATGGGCAAAGGAATTAGCAATGGCTGTCATTGTTTCATGGGACATGGGTCCCTGTCCACCAAAATTAAAATAGACCTTGTGGGTCAAAGCAGGAAATTGCTGTCGGAATTGGTGTAGTTCAGTTTTCTCCATGGGACTCAAAAAAATCAGTTAACGGGGACGGCTAAACCCAAGAGCCTCTTTCACCCGCTCTAGGGTTTTATTGGCTAACACTTCAGCCCTTTCCCGTCCATGGGTCAACACCGACTCCAGATAGGTGGGTTCCGATCGCACTTGGGTGTACATGGACTGGATGGGTCGCAATGCTTCAATAATCGTGTCAGTGAGCAGGGGTTTAAACTGACCCCAACCCATATCCTCCCCCTCGGCAGCGACCTTCTCCCTGGATTGTCCCGATAAAACCATATAGAGGGTCAGTAAATTATGGCACTCTGGACGGTCAACGACTCCAAAGGCAAGACCACGGTATGGATCAGTCTTACATTTTTTAATCTTCTTTTGAATTTCATCAGGGGAGTCGAGTAGGTTAATGCGACTCAATTCCGAGGGATCAGATTTGGACATTTTTTTAGTACCATCCGTTAAACTCATTACCCTTGCTCCCTCATGGCGAATCATGGGGTTGGGGCGTTTCAAGATAGCCTGACCACCACCAAATTGGTGATTAAACCGATCCACAATATCCCTGGTCAGCTCCAAATGTTGCTTTTGATCTTCACCAACGGGTACCTTATCAGCTTGGTAGAGCAAAATATCAGCCGCCATTAATACCGGATAGTCTAGCAAACCCATGCTGACGTTTTCCCCCTGTTTAATAGCCTTTTCCTTAAACTGGATCATGTCGTGTAACCAGTTGATGGGTGTCAGACAATTGAGTAACCAGGCTAATTCACTATGAGCTGAAATATGGGACTGAACAAAGATAGTGGAATGATTCAGGTCTATCCCGCAAGCCAAATAAAGAGCCGCAATGGTGTATGTGTCTTCAGCTAGGGTGGATGGATTATGGGGAGCGGTGATGGCATGGAGATCAACCACACAAAAATAATTCTCATATTGATCCTGTACCTCAACCCAGTTGCGAATTGCCCCTAGGTAATTGCCGAGGTGCAAATTTCCGGTGGGCTGAACTCCAGAGAGGACTCGTTGTTTATCCATGGATGGGGGAACAATCACATTCATTGGGATTCTGATGGAATAAACCGCATTGCGACCCCATTCATACAAAACCGTTTACCGGTAGGTGCAGGTCCGTCATCAAATACATGACCTAAATGCCCCCCACATTGGCTACAGTGGACTTCCACCCGGGTCATCAAAAAACTACGATCGATGGTGGTAGCGGTAGCCCCCTCAATGGGCTGAAAAAAGCTGGGCCAACCAGTTCCACTATTGAATTTTGTTGTAGATAAAAATAGAGGAGAACCACACCCAGCACATACATAGGTACCATCCTCATAATGCTTATCAAGGGGGCTAGTAAAGGCACATTCAGTTCCATGTTTACGAAGTACACGGAATTCTTCCTCCGTCAAAGTCTCTTGCCATTCGGCTTCTGTTTTATGGATGGGAGTCATGGGTTCTGAACCGATAAAAAAAGTTATTTTATTATAGTTTACCCTTCTGACATCAATTGAAAAGAATTTAACCTTGCTTTCCCAGTCTTGCATCCACCCTCATTGGCGTTTGCATCAATTAAACTTGGGGTGGCAAACCGACATCCTACCAGCCCCCTTTTACGGGAGAAGATAACCGAAAAATTGAGACGATCCTTTCTTCATTTCTTAAGAGAGTCTAAATAGTATCCACGAAAGGTCTTTTTTAGATTAAACAAAGTAATAATCATAAGAGTGATCACTCTATGAATATAAATTTTTTTGAATTCATTTCGGGTTGAGACGATTTATGGTGGATTTTATTGCACAAAAAGCCCACATTCCAGCAATCATCGTTGACCATTCCGACGATACCGTGCGAGTGCGGCAATGGATGATCTACTTGGTACTAACTTTAGCAACTGCCACCTTATTTTTAATGGCACTTGGAAGTGCCACCAGAGTTATGGAAGCCGGTTTAGCCTGTCCTGATTGGCCACTCTGTTTTGGTCAATTCGTTCCGGAAAAACAAATGAACCTACAAGTGTTTCTGGAATGGTTCCATCGGTTGATTGCCACTGGTATTGGCTTGGCAATGATCGCCGCTGTCTCCCTGTCTTGGTGGCAGCGCCATCATCTCCCTTCTTGGTTTCCTCGGTCGATTTCCCTGGCTTTACTCCTAGTTATCTTGCAAGGTATTTTGGGCGGATTAACCGTAACCCAGATGTTAAGGTTTGATATTGTTACCGCTCATCTGGGAACAGGATTATTATTTTTTTCCACCCTCCTCACATTGGGTTTACTCCTTTTGCCCTATCGTGCCACAGGTACTGTCCAACAATTGCCATGGTTGGGAGTGGCTGCTGTTGGCTTAGTTTACGGTCAAAGTTTACTAGGGGGCTTACTCGCATCCCGATGGGCAGTCCATCAATGCCTAAATGCTTCCCAACTTTGTGCCATCCTTAATAGTCATTTGATCGGGGTCGTTCCCGCCAGTTTGGGAACCTTGGTTACTGTTGTAGTTGCCATGAGGACACCGGCTCTGAATCCAGTGCTACGAAAAATTGCCCACGGCGCTGGCTTTTTACTCCTTTTGCAGATTGGTTTAGGAGTGGCAACGTTTCGACTTCATCTCCAAATAGCTCCCCTAACCGTTGCCCACCAAGCTATCGGAGCTGCCCTACTCGGTGCCTTGGTTGGGCTGACAGTCTTATCGTTTCGCGACCGTCACCAATTTACCCCATTATCGTGACTTGGACTTGTTAGGCTACGGATTCTTCATTACTTTCGTTGACCATTTATCCTATTTCCAGTCCTATGACTCAACTCACTTCTTCTGTTACTCGCCACCATGAAAACCTGTGGCAGCTTTTTCAAAGTTATTACCAATTAACCAAACCTCGAATTATTCTACTTTTGCTCATAACTACCGCTGGGGGGATGTGGGTTGCCAGCAAGGGGCAAGTTGATGTTCGTTTATTATTAATTACCCTATTGGGTGGGGCGATGGCCGCAGCTTCGGCAAATACCATTAATTGTATTTACGACCGGGATATTGACTATATTATGGAGCGAACCCGTCATCGTCCTTTACCTTCGGGACGGATACAACCTAGGGATGCAGTCATTTTCGCCGTCGTACTTGCTCTCCTTTCTTTTAGTTTATTAACTTCCTTTGCTAATCTTCTCAGTGCCCTATTGGCACAGTCGGGAATTGCTTGTTACGTTTGTATTTACACCCATTGGTTGAAACGTCATCATACCCAAAATATAGTTATTGGTGGGGTCGCCGGGGCAATTCCTCCTTTAGTTGGCTGGGCAGCGGTAACTGGACAACTGGATTGGCCCGCATGGGTGCTTTTTGCAATTGTATTCTTTTGGACTCCTCCCCATTTTTGGGCTTTAGCCATGATGATTCGGGATGATTATGCTAAGGTAGGAGTCCCCATGTTGCCAGTAGTTGCTGGAGAGAAGTTGACGGCGCTACAAATTTGGTTTTATACCCTGTTACTCATTCCCATCACCTTACTGTTAGTGTATCCCTTTCATGTCATGGGGGCGTTATATACTGCGATCGCCCTAGGGTTAGGGGGTGTTTTTGTTCATAAATCCTGGAAGCTTCGACGGGAACCCTCTGATTTGTCACTAGCCCGGTCACTCTTTAAGTACTCTATTCTTTACATGATTTTACTGTGTGCAGGGATGGGGATTGATAGCCTCCCCATAACCCATGGAGGGGAACAGTTTTTAAGGGAACATCTTCAGACGTTTTTCAGTACCATATCCGGATCAATGGGGTAATTTAGTGGAGAGTTAAAACCATAATTCACCTCTGATGACCAATCAACACTTACAAAACCCAACTCTTGTAAAACAACTCCAAGACGTTTATTTCCTTGTGAAATTACTGGACGGTTTGTTCAAAATACCCATGATGAACAAATTTATAGGGATTGATGCAATTGCAGGCTTACTGCCTGGACTAGGGGATTTATTTACCCTACTCCCCTCCGTTTATATTTTATGGAGAGCTAAAGCATTGGGGGTTCCTAGCCAGAAAATACTCGTCATGATTTCTAATCTTGTAATCGATACCACTGTTGGATCAATTCCCTTTGTTGGCGACTGGTTCGATTTTTTCTGGCAAGCCAATATTAAAAATATGAACATCATTCTTCGTCATTTTGGTCTTCCTGATTATCAGAAGAATGGGTCTAAAACCCCGTCCTTCTAGGACAGCTTTGGTAAACTATTAATGGTCATCACCAAAAGGTTAAGGATTTTGTAAAACATTAACCCCAATTAGGAATAAATCTGCCATAGTTAAGTAGCCTAAATTTTAGGAGAAGTAAAATGGAAGTTAAACTAATACTCGTTGGACTAACAGTCGCCTTTGTGATTGCCACCTTATTTTTTGGAACCCGAAATGGATTTTATGATTCAGATAATTACCATGGCAATGGGTCTGCCCATTAACCACTCCAACGTCCAGACCGATGAAATATAAGATGAGTCTGATTTTGAAAGCAATTAATTGGGTAAAACAACTTCTAGTTAACGGCTCGATGTTGGGGCATGACTAGGTCTGATTGTCTTGAAGGCGAAAGCAGGCTGGCTCTTCCGCTATTTGTACAGCAGGGAAATAGGGCGATCGCTTTATTCAATAGATTCCGTTAAAGAAGATTTCAGCCCATGTCGATGGAGAAGCATGATAGGACTCAGGGTTTGATTTTGAGTCGAAGCCGATATATGCCGTTCACCCCCTACCTAATAGTCGATGGCTTAAGTAGGGTTACCATCTAAGCGGTCAAGGGCTTGCCCTTATAAGTCCACTGGAAAGGCTTCGCCATCGTGCGGTTGAAATATTGATAAATTCCAGGATCCGGGCTTTGATCTGAGTTTTACTGATGAAGCTTGAGCGTCGCAATAACTTACGCACCAAAATGCTAAACCAAATCTCAATCTGATTTATCTGTCCTTGCATTGTGGCGCTAATGCAACCCAGCGTCATGAGCACAATCAAAGCCATCAATCGCGCCCCTGTGACACCTATCCTTTTGAGTTAAGAAACATCTCCTCAATATTGAAGCATAAATGATAGGCTCTCACTGCCGCTTCGACCATATCGTAGGAGGTGACAAGAAACCACCCTTCCTCTGGCGACCAACCGTCTTTTTTCAATTCCTCACTAGAAGTAATCTTCCCGCTAAAGCATCCGATGATGCTATTCACATTGCCGTAGCGCCGTTCATGGATTAGAAATAATTATCACAAAACACAGTCTGCAAAGAAAATGTCCAGCCCTAGTGCGATATGTGGATGATTTTGTGGTAGAACATGAAGACTGAGAGGTGATTGAAAAGTGTCAGCAAACGAGTATCGATTGGTTAGCCGAAATGGTCTTACCCTTCACCCCGAAAAGACACAAATTACCCATACTCTTCATCCTCATGAAAGGAAAGTAAGGTTTGACTTTTTAGGGTTTAATGGGTGATGCCCCCATTCGTTGGAACAGGTTGTCCATCAAGAGGGTGTATCGCATGCTCCCTATAGGATGAGGATGAGGTCGAGGTGGCGATGATTTTGATGATGCCGTCGCTGAATTTATCCCGAACTGACGTTAACCAAATATTCCATGGGTTTTATGAATTTAGCTTATCCCTTAACCATTGAAACGTTAGAGGCTATCCTCCGGGATGAAATCCCGGATGAAATTCTATTGCAGATAATTTGGCATTGTCTGGGTTATCAATTTAATTGTGCTGAAAACCGTTGGACTTGTGATGAAGTGCCTCCACCATGGCATGAAAACTACCCGGAACCGCCAGATTTTATTAACAACCGGGCTGCCATCGTTCAGTTAAACCGTTCCATTGCCGCTGAACATAAGCAACTCTTAAAACAAGAGCTAGGGTTTAAGGGCTATAAAATCAGTCAGTTAAATCCCCGCCTCACCCGTCGTGCTACCATCGCCAACTGGCTATTGAGCTATTTGCGACTGAATGCTAGCTGAAGGTAGAATCAGCATCGCATCCCCGAATGAATAAAATCGATATTCATGAAGGATGGCTTCTTGATAAAGATCTAACAATCGTTGCCGCCCGATGAGAGAACTCACTAACATGAGCAGGGAAGATTTAGGTAAATGGAAATTGGTAATCAATCCATCAACCACCTGCCATGGGTAGCCAGGATAAATAAACAAATCAGTTTTGCCACAAAAAGGGGAAATCTCCCCATGGATTGGGTCATAAGCTGCTTCCAGGGATCGCACTACCGTTGTTCCCACGGCAATAATCCTTCCTCCTTGGGCTTTTGTGTGTTTTATTTGTGCAACTACCGCAGGTAATACTTCAATCCATTCAGCATGCATAACATGTTCAGTAACATCTTCCACTTCCACGGGACGAAAGGTTCCTACTCCCACATGTAAAGTAATTTCAGCTTTTGTAATTCCTGCCCTATCCAATCGTTTTAATAACTCTGGAGTAAAGTGTAACCCTGCCGTAGGAGCTGCAACTGCTCCGGGTTGAGACGCATACACTGTTTGATATTGATCCGAAGTTGCCTGGCTTTGGGTAATATAGGGCGGCAGTGGGATTTGTCCAATAGTAGACAGCCAACCCATTAAGGTTTCATTAGGGGGCAGATGAAACTCAATTACCCGTCCTCCTGTGGGTAAGTCGTAATCAATAACTGTAGCGGTCAAATAATCTGATGCATTGGCACCAATCCCAACCCGATTAAAAACAATTTTCACCCCCGGTTTAAGCCGTTTACCTGGCTTTACTAATGCTAACCAGCGGTTATGGGTTTGTTGTTCCAGCAACAATACTTCCACACCCCCCCCCTGGGTGAAAGAAAGGTGGGGTGGGGTTGACTGGGAAAGGCTTGTTGACAGAGAATCCAGCTTTTGTCCGTAGAGCCTTGCTGGAATCACCTTAGTGTTATTTATAACCAGGAGATCTCCTGGTTTCAAAAGGTTGGGTAAGTCATAAAAGAATCGATGGTCATGGTCTTTGGTTGAATGAACCACTAACAAACGGGAATGATCTCTGGGGTTAACCGGATCCTGAGCAATTAATGAAGGAGGCAATTCGTAATCATAACTGGATAGACAAAGGTCTTTATTTTTTTCCATCGGTAGTTGAACCCATTAAATGACTGGGTGGTGGTAACAAGGTAAAGATTTAAGAGAAGTTGTAGGGGTAACGCCCCAACCAATTCCTATCCTTACTTGTTTAGGACTACCAATTACTGGAAAGGTTAGTCCTATGGGGAAATAAACAGGATAATCGCTATAAATTTAAGCATAACGGATGGTAGAGCCTATTGTTGTCAGTACTCACGGGATTAAGCTGAAGATATACAGGTACCAGTATGCCTCTGACTCAGTTTTGTCAGTCAACTAGGTTTAATGGTAATTGATTGGGTGTTCTCCGGTTTTCAAATTTGATCAAACTTCGGATATCGACTTAGCCAAGGGATGATTTTTGACCATGTTAGCAATCCTTAAATCTTCATACACCAGGATATCGCCATATCACTACGTTTTGGGCTTGCTTAATCGCCCAATCTTTCCGATGGCGTTCACCTAACGCACATCTTTGTTCCTGATGAACTGTGCCGTTCTGATGGCTTCATCAATGGCGGAATATTGCTTTGCTGTTCCGTGTTTTAACTTGGCTTCTCTATCTATCATTTCTACAGGATAGAATCTGGTTGACTGACAACAGTTGTACGCCCTCACCCCCAACCCCTCTCCCAGGGGGCGAGGGGAGCCGAGCCACCCCTCCGGTTCCCTCTCCCATCGGGAGAGGGCTAGGGTGAGGGCTTTCGGGGTTTTGGCTGAGAAGTTTTGTCAGTCAATCAGGG
>CAIUCS010000132.1 GCA_903897715.1 uncultured Synechococcales cyanobacterium | reverse complement strand
CCGTCAGGGGATAAAGAGCCAGTGACCAACTGGGTGAATTTCTGTACCTTTCCATTCTTATTCTTATCTAACCCAGGTTGCTAGAATGATCGCCTTATTCCATCTTCAACGGTTAACCAAATGGAAATTAATGGATTAATAGCTACCAATCCCTTTATTCCGGTTCCCAACCATTCCATGATGGCTTGTGATTCCCAATTGCCATGGGAACAACAACGGCAAGGATTTCTAGATGAAATCAAACAACTGCGAGTGTCCCACCGCCATCATTTGGAACGGATCAATCACCTGGAACGGGTTTTAGATCAATTATTGATCTCATTGGAAGAATTGAAACAACGTTCTCAAAATCAAGAGATTTTAGAATTTCAACTGGCAAATACTGAAGAATTTTCCAGTATTCAACAATGGGTCATTCATAGCCTGAAACAACAACTATCCCAGTGCCAAACTTTATTATCTACTTTTGATCATTCAGGACAATTCATTAAACAGGGTAAGGGGTTTCTAACACATGTAGAAGAATTTATATTGACCCAACAATCAGAATTTGAGCGCATAAAGGCTAATTTTTTAGTCAACCATGACATTCGTCAAAGTCCCTATCAAAAGCTTGAAGAACAAATTAATATTCTTCAGGAAACGGTAGATACCCAACAAAAACAAATAGTAGAGTTGGAGACACGGGAAGCTGATGCCCAACAACAGGTGGCGGCACTAGAATTACAAATTCAAGCAAGCCAAAATCGTACTTTTTGGAAAACCTATCCGTCTTTCATATCCCAAACTAAACAATGTGTTCCAGATACAGACCCGGCCCAACTGTGGAATGAGTTGATGGTGACTAGGCACCAAATTGAAGAACTAAACATCCGTCTCAATCATTATGCTGTTTTACAAGTTCGCTTACAACATACCTGTGACGAACTACGGGCAGAACGAGATCATCACCTACACAGAACGGGGGAACTTCAACACCAAACTGCTGAAATGCAGGAACAGGTATTACAACAGGTGAGGGTCATTGCTGAATACGAGACGGCTGTCCAACATTGGAAGGATCGATGTGTCATTGCCTATGAACACTTAATTCAACTAAAAATAGTATTGGAACGCATGTTTCCCCAGCAGTCGGCAGAATTAGCTGCACTGCTTACTCCCCCCTACTCGGTTCCTGCCACTGGCATTGATGCGCCGAAACTGCCAGTGGTTTCTGACCCATCCCCGGGTACGAATGCTTTTTATTCTTACTAAAGATGGGATATGGATAATATCAAAGGGTAGATTAGGTATTCTAGGAAAAAGAGTTTCCAAATCATTTGATAGAAATAGGAAATAGATGCTTGATTGGTTAGGTCAACCTGAAAGCTGAAAAACCACATGAATCCAGCTATACCAATATGCAATGTGGATAATATCCATGGATTGGCAATGGGTACAATGAGACCTGTAATTACCATGCCCATGTAGGTGGCAGTTAATATCCACCGTCCTAAATTAAACACAGCAGATGCCCCTAAACGAATTGTAAAGGTGTTAATGGAATATTGGCGATCGCCTTCCACATCTGGCATATCCTTGAAAATGGCAATGGTAAAGGTAAAAGAAAGGATAAACGCAGTGAGTAATAAAATGGAGGCAGGAAATAAAATATAAGCCCAATCCTGAGTAAAGTGAAGAAAAAGTCCTAAATTAACTATTCCCCCCCGTACACCTAGGATGCACATGGAAGCCCAAAAGGGTGATCGCTTCAATCGTAGTGGGGGTAAGGAATAGGCTGATCCAATCATCAAACTGGCAGTGACCACAGCCAGTAACCATACCCCTTGGGAGGCAGCGATGATGATGGATAATACCCCGCTCACAATTACAATCCTAGTTCCCTGTTTCGGGGTGAATTCTCCTGAAGCCAGGGGTAGTCTGGGTTTGTTAATACGATCGATGTTTATATCCGTTAACTGATTCAGTCCAACAATGTATAGGTTCCCCCATAGACAAGCCAAGAGAGCTGGAAGTATGAGTTGAGGAGACGGGGCAACCTGCGGGGGCAGATTTTTGGATTCGGCTAGGGCAATGAAATATAGGCTAAAGACACTTAAACTGGTGCCAATAATGGTATGGGGACGGGAGAACTTCCACAAAGCGTGGAGCCATGCTTGGGGATGGGATTGAAATGTAAGGGGTAGGGACGGATGATTGGTTGGAACAGTCATAAGTATTGCTGGATGATGTCTCGATAGTGACTCTTTTGTTTCACTCCCTTTAATTCAGCAACTCGATCCTTATGCTTAAAAAATTGAATGGTTGGCGTGCCCACAATACCAGCCGCCTCCGCAATCTCTCCATCCACTTCAATGTCTATTTCTACATAGTGAATTTGCTTTTCAAATTCATCAACCACCCGGTTTAAGATGGGTTTGAGGGCATGACAGGGTCCACAGGTTGGGGAACTGTACTTTACCATAATTAGGCGATCGCTATCATGGTAAAGCTTTCGTAAAGCGTAGCCACCGTGATGGCGAGTGGCGGTGAGATCAACAACGGGTTCAGAGTTTAGACCGGAACTTCCATGAACAGTAGGGGGCTCTTTGTTCTCTGGGAGTATTTCAGGAATGGGAGTTCCACTATTATCCGTGGGAAATTCTTGAATCAGTCCATGTTCAGACAACCATCGTTCAGCGAGCAGAGCTGCCATACAACCGGTTCCTGCTGCCGTAATTGCTTGCCGATACTCATGATCTTGCACATCTCCGGCAGCAAATACACCAGGTACGTTGGTTGCCACTGAATGAGATTGGGTACGAATATACCCCATTTCATCTAGGTGAAGCTGACCTTGAAATAAACTTGTATTGGGAGTATGACCAATGGCATAGAATAACCCTTGCACTGCCATGCCACTGTGCTGATGAGTAAGGGTATTTTGAATCTGTATCCCGTTGAGTAAATTGCCATCACCCGTAACTGCAATGGGAACAGTATGCCAATGGACGGTAATTTTAGGATTTTTTAGTACCCGTTCCTGCATCGCTTTACTAGCCCTTAACTCCCCCCGTCGCACTAACATATGAATATGGCGGGCATATTTAGTTAAAAAAATCGCCTCTTCTGCAGCGGTATCTCCTCCACCCACAATCGCCAGCTCAGCCCCTCGAAAAATGGGAGCAGCTCCGTCACAAATGGCACAGGCGGACATCCCCCGGTTCCAGTAAGTTTCTTCCCCAGGCAATCCCATTCGTTTGGCAGTGGCTCCCGTAGCAATAATGACTGCATGGGCGTAAACCACTCGGTGGTCAGAACGAATCACAAAAGGTTGCTGCTGGAAATCAACGTTGATTACATCTTCCGTCACAACCTCAGCCCCCCAACGAATTGCCTGGGCATTCATATTTGCCATCAACTGGGGTCCATGAATACCCTCAGGAAAACCAGGGAAATTTTCTACCTCGGTGGTGGTCATTAACTGACCTCCTGGAATACCACCAGACTGGAAACCCAGAAACATCAGTGGCTTTAAATTAGCTCGGGCGGCATAGATGGCAGCTGTATATCCCGCAGGACCTGAACCAATAATTACAATGTTTTCAACCATGGTGAAGGCGGTGAGAGTAGAATAATGCTAAGGCAACAGGTAAATGTAATCCAATTCAAAACACCCTCTCCCAGCAGCGCCGGGAGAACGATCTTATGGTACAGTATAGCAAACTCAGTAAACTGGCAATTCGGTTCAAAAGAGTCGGCTATAGCTTCCCATTGATTTTATGATTAAATCCATAGATCTCCCGTAAACCCACTACGGGAACTAAAACAATTTCCTTTTCATCCCCTGGTTCAAATCTGACAGCTGTACCCGCAGGAATATCTAATCTCATTCCCCGTGTTTTTTCTCGATCAAATTGAAGAGCTGGGTTGACCTCAAAGAAATGAAAATGGGAACCAACTTGAATGGGTCTATCCCCTGTATTTCCAACTAATAATTTAACTGTGGGACGGTTTGCATTAAGCTCAATTTCTCCGGGAGGGGTGATTATTTCTCCAGGTATCATAAACTACTCCTTAAATGACTAATTATCCAACTCCGCCAGATTTATATGCTAATTTAACATTCAACGGCTTAAAGACATGCAGATTTTTAAAGACTGGCTGAAAGCGAGAGTATCTTATTAAACTGTAACTGTTCGGAGTCTAAGAAGTATTGTACTATTATGATTTAAGACTGAATTTAGGTAATTATCCCTTTGAAACCTAACAATTAATAACGATTCTACTTGTTCCTTAAACTATACTAATCATCCCATGAATTCAACGTTGATTTGGTTGGTCATCGGTTTGAGCTTTTGCTTAATGGAATTTTTTCTCCCTACAGCTTTCACTGAATTTTCAATGGGCATGAGTGCCCTCCTGATTGTACCAATATCAATAATACTGCCTTACTTTGGGGTACAAATAGTAATTTGGATGGGTTTGTCCGTGGGGCTAATGGTGATCATTCGTAAATTTTTAATTCAACGTAAGGTAACTGGAGTTGAAGGTGCTCAGTTAGGTAAAACTCTAACTACTATTTCAAAGGGAGACATTGGAAGGGTGAAGTATGAAGGCAATTCATGGCGAGGGCGCTGTCATGATAACGAACTTGAAATTCCTGCTAATCAGTCAGTGTATATAATTGGCAGAGAAGGTAATACCTTAATTGTCATTCCAGAAAAATTACTAATAGAATAATTGCATATGGTTCTGATGGGTATCGAAGTTGTAATTAGTAATCAAACCTAAGACGAATACCGTTCCCTATTCCTTTGATGATAGGGTAAATAAACCAGACATTTCCCAACTATTGTTTCCACATACTCCTGATATGACAGAATTAAAAGCCCTCATTTTTGATGTTGATGGCACCTTAGCAGATACGGAAAAAGATGGTCATCGAGTGGCGTTTAATCAGGCTTTTCAATCAGCGGGACTGGATTGGAATTGGTCAATCCAACAGTACGGAGAGTTATTAGAAACCACTGGTGGGAAGGAAAGAATATTGCATTATGTTCAAACATGTCACCCCCAACTTTATTCCCATGCAAGTCTTACCAATTTAATAGAAAAGATTCATCAATTAAAAAGTCATTACTATGGTGAAGTCTTAAAGTCAGGGGTCGTCTCTTTACGTCCGGGGATTCGACGGCTATTCATCGAAGCGAAATCGGCAGGAATCCAGTTAGCCATTGCAACCACCAGTTCCCATGCCAACACCCTATCCCTCCTGGAAAATTTAATTGGGATAGAGAGCCCAAGCTGGTTTACCGTTATTGGGTCGGGAGATCGGGTCACGTTGAAAAAACCTGCCCCTGATGTGTATCGTTATGTTTTAGAAAAGTTGGGTTTGCCGGCGACTGCCTGCTTGGCGATAGAAGATTCCCATCACGGTTTGAAATCGTCATTGGCAGCAGGATTGCCCACTGTCATCACGGTGAGTACCTATACTCAGTTACAAGACTTCAATGGCGCCTTAGTTGTGTTAGACCATTTGGGGGATCCTGGAAATCCCTGTCGGATTCTATCTCAGTCTTTTAAAGATTCACTTCATGGTAGGGGGGGGACATCCCTGGTATTTCCATGGATTAATGTGGCTCAATTACAACATTTGCGGGAACTTACGAACGAACCCCTTGAATTTCTAGTTCCACCCTAGACTTCCCCTGCCAGGAATTATCCCGGAGGCAGTAAGCAATATCAATTCTCCACGGCAGTGGACAGTATTCTCCCCAACGCCATGCCATGGCATTTAACTGAACCAGACCTTCATCATCGGTCACTTTTAATTTAAGATGCCCTCCCTTCACTTTATTTTGTTCCAGTATCCGAACATTCCGGGTCCAGAAGATGGGTTTTTTATTATCAATACCACAGGGGTGTAAGGCATTCATTTGGTGGTAAAGATCCATGGTAAGTTGATCCAAGGTTGCGTGGCAGTCTACCTGAATCAACGGTTTAAGATGTGCCGGTTCCAAACATTGATGGGCAAATAGTGATAGACGATTGCGTAATGTATCCCAATGGTGAGCAGATAATGAAAAGCCCCCAGCGGCTTTATGTCCGCCATGTTTTAGTAGTAAATCTTTACAAAACTCTAGGGCAGCAAATACATGAAATTCGGGAATCCCCCGAGCCGACCCCCTGATTTGTGATTCATCTTCATAGGTACCTATAAAGACAGGGACTCCATAGCGCTCAACCAATCGAGATGCTACGATGCCGATTACACCATGGTGCCATCCCGGTTGGGCAATAACCAATACCCGTTCTTGTTGTATGTCTCCATGCCAATTTTCGCACCATGCGATCGCCGACTGTTCAATTTCCTGACATAACTGTTGCCGTCTGTGGTTGATGTGTTCACACTGGACTGCTCGTTCCCAAGCAATTTTTCTATCGTCTGTGGTCAACAACTCAATCACCAGTTGGGGATCGTCAATTCGACCCACCGCATTAATTCTAGGTCCTAACCGAAAGCCAATATCATCTGGTTTGAGGGATAATGGGGAGAAATTGGAAGCACTATGGAGTGGTTCCTTCCCCAATATCCAGGCTTCTGGTTCAGCCCCATTAACCCCCACCCCTGACACCTGAATCAATGCTTGAATCCCCACCACATTAGACTGGGGTAGACATTGTAGCCCTTGTTTCACCCAGCGACGATTGACTCCGGTTAACGAGGCAAGGTCAGCAATGGTACCTAGGGTAAAGAGTTCTAATAAGGTTTGGGATAGTTGTTCCTGTTGACCAATATGCTCAGCCAGTGTTAGGGCAAGAATATAAGCAACACCAACCCCAGCCATGGTGTGATAGGGTGAAGTTTCTGGAATCAGCTTCGGGTTAAGTATGGCATTGGCGGGAGGCAACTGGGGAGGGAGGTCATGATGGTCGGTAATAATAACGGCTAAGCCCAATTCCCTTGCTTTGATAATGGGTTTCATGGCACTAATGCCATTGTCTACTGTTAATAGTACCTTTACCTGATCCTGATGGAATTCATCTACAATTCGCTCATTAATTCCATAGCCTTCTTGCATTCTACTAGGGATGGCATAGTCAACTAAGGCACCTAAGGAACGCAAGGATCGGATTAATAAAGCAGTACTGGTCATACCATCTGCATCATAGTCTCCACAAATGGCGATCTTTTGATGTTCTAAAATTGCAGTATGAAGGATGGAGATGCTGATTGGCAGATCAGGAAATTCGTCTAATGGGGAGGGTAATGGTTGGGTCGTTGGATCTAGAAAACTCTGAACTGCATGAATGTCAGTGAGACCGCGATTCAGGAGTACTTGTGCTAAAAGGGGGGATAACCTAGTTGCTTGGGCGATCTCACTGGCTTGTTCTGGCTGAGCCGGAAATAATTGCCAACGCTGATGGGGGAATCGGGGGATGACTCGTGATTGGTTCACAGGAGTAGGCATTTCAATGATGAAAGGGAATCATAATCAAGGGCAAAAGGCTGGGAAGTAACCCAAAAAGTAAGTTGGCTCTGGCAGGGGGAGGGTCATTAGGAGTACTGATAAGAGCCGTTAGCCTTTGTATAAGACGGTTAGGGGGGCATGGGGACTCAAAGGCGGCAACCATAGTAACCGGAATAGGAAAAGCGGAAGTAGGAGCGGCAGCTAGGATTACCAAGGATTCGGCCAATAGGAGAGGGTCTGTGAATTGGGCAGCATAGTGATCAGCACGAAGTTCCCTCAGCATTAATAATTCTTCCCATAGAAATTCTGTGTGGGGTAACCACCAAGTTAAACGACGGAGCCAGCCTAACCAAAAGAACCAAAAGGTATCATGACTGAGGGCATGGGCTTGTTCGTGGACTAAGACCGCTTCTAAGTGCTGGTCATCGAGGGTATCTAATAGTCCCTGGGTGACCACTAAATGGGGTTGCCAAAACCCTACTTGGGCACTATAGGGGAGAGGATAGGGGAGTAATCGGCTATTGTGACCAAGGATAGTGATTTCAGGATAGTGCTGAAGCTGTTCTAAGGTTTGCCTGCCCTCCCACCATAATTTTAATCCAACAGCCCCACTCAGCACACAAATCCCTAATATTGTTCCATAACTCAATAATCCTTCCCAAGGAATAACCATTTCACCCACCGGACCCATCCATAAAATCGCGATCGCCGTCGTGGCTAACCACAGGGGAGCGGATAGGAAAAGCCCTAATGTTAAGCGCCATCGGGTTGTCAACCCCCATGTTGTGGGGTTGGATTGGGGTAAGGGCAAGGATGGGGAAGTAGCTACGGAAGAAGGTTCTTCTCCATCAACCCAATGCAGTTGTCGTTGCCATCCCTCCATCCCCCATTGGCGACTAATCCAGGCAAGGGTACAGCCAAGCAGGATCATAATCAAATGCATCCCTATTCTCCTCTTTCTTGCCTGATATGGTGAAGTTTGACCATAATTGCCTGTAATTGATCCACACTAGCCTGATCCAACTCATCCGCAAAGGCAGCTACCACATCAGGATTCCCCACTGCCAAGAACTGATTCAACTGCTCATAGGCTCGCAGAGTTTGGGCTTGGGTGCGATTTATCAATGGACGCCAGATAAAATAACGATTGTGGCGATAACGGCTTAACCAACCCTTTTGGGTTAGCCGATTTAAAACCGTTGTCACAGAGGTATAGGCAAGCTCCCGATCAGGGTCAGATAAAATCCGTTCATGGACATCTTTAACGGTTACTTCTCCCAAATCCCAAATAATTTCTAGAATTTCAGATTCCAGCGGTCCTATGGATAGGTGACGGGGACGGTGGTTTGGTAATGATGCCATACTAAACTGGAATAAAGGATTCTGTCGTTATGATACTAGCGATACTATTAAAGTCCAAGCAGGATGAGGATAGCCCCTATGATAACAGAGGCAACTGTTCCCCACAACAAATAAACCTGAGCTGATTTGGCGGATTGGACAAGGTTTTCTTCATTCTTTAAAGAAATTAAAAACGTTTGATTGTGGTTTAAGGGTTTTTCTAGGGTGAGAGTACCACTTTCATCGGAAGCAGTTGCTAAAATAAAAACCTGTCGCCCAACCGGTAAAATTGACTCCTGGTAGCGATAGCCTAAGGTATTGGTATCACCAAAGGAACTACCCAGGGCAAAAGAGAAATTGCCGAAGGAAATTAGCCCCCCTCTGGAGGAACCTGGACGGAATTCGTTGAGAATAGAAATGGTTTCCATATTGGCTTCCTCTGGATTTACCTCGATGATGCCTGTGTTGTCTTGTAGCTGAAAATGGATGGAACGTTGATTACTAGAAATAGTTTCAGACCTTCGCTCTGTTTCACGATGGGTTTCCCCCTCACTATCAGTGCGAGTGACGGTTTCTTCGTATTCCCGAGTTACGTTCATTTCATAATGTACACAGGGTTCTTGTTTTAATTCAGAGAGAAGAGGGGTTTCACACTGGATAACCCCTTTTACCTTGACATATTCACGACAGCTACCCACACCAATTGAATCAGAAATGGCTGCAGCTGTTGCCTTAATATTTTCTATGGTCACTGCCTCAGCGGACAAGAGGTTGGTCAATTTATTTTTCTGACCTTGATAATTAAAAAACAATACTACAGCAACGATGAGTAAAACCAACCCTACAAAAGCCATGATTAATATTTGGGGGTAAATTGACGAAGTCTGTGGTTAGATGATTAGTGGTTAGTGACAACTCTACAGAAATTCTGTGGGAATGAACACTTCACTTGCGTTATCATGGCATCTTTACAGTTACCAAATGTAGTTTCACTATACCCGATTGGTGGATAGGTAATGTCCTTTTTCTGCAATATCAAGGGATCTGCCAGGATCACTAAATTTTCAATGATTGAACAAAACCACGGGGGATAGGGTGAACTCAGGGGGGTTCTTGACATACTCAACTATTTCATCACAACGTTGGTCTTAGCACCTAGATTGTTGGATAATCATATGATTTCTCTTAAGTTTCTGATTACTTTCAAAGAAGAATATTACTATCAACCTGTACATTAAGGCTCAGTCGTTTGACTGTTCACAGTGAACCGGTTATTCATTAGAGAACGTTTTGTGGTGAATATTATGGCACATGCACCAATTCCGCCGTTGGTTTTAGTAATCCTAGATGGCTGGGGTTATCGGGAAGATACTCAAAATAATGCGATCGCCCAAGCCATAACACCAATTATGGACAGTCTGTGGGCAACTTATCCCCATACCTTAATCCAAACCTCAGGCAAAGCCGTAGGACTACCCGATGGACAAATGGGAAATTCTGAAGTTGGTCATCTTAATATAGGGGCCGGTCGCGTCGTCCCCCAAGAATTAGTCAGAATTTCAGATGCGGTGGAGGATGGAACTCTGCGGTCAAATTCGGCGTTGCTTAAACTTTCCCGTGAGGTTAGACAATGCAAAAAGAAACTTCATTTAATTGGTTTATGCTCTGATGGCGGAGTTCATTCCCATGTGAATCATTTGTTTGGATTAATTGACTTCGCTAAAGACCAAGATATTCAAGATGTGTGCATCCATGTAATTACAGACGGTAGGGATACAAACCCCACCGATGGACAGGATACGGTTGAAAAAATTGAATCCTATATTGCTCAAACCAACCTAGGGCGAATTGTAACGGTTGCTGGACGATACTATAGTATGGATCGTGACCACCGTTGGGCTCGCACTCAAAAAGCTTATGAAATAATGACTCAGGATGGAGGAGGCTGTGGCAAATCCCCGTTGGAAGTTATCCGAGAGAGTTATGCCAATGGAGTGACAGATGAATTTATAGTACCCATTCGGGTGGCACCCGGTGCTGTAGAGGCTGGGGATGGGGTGATTTTTTATAACTTTCGCCCCGATCGCGCCCGACAGTTGACCTATGCTTTTGTAGACCCCAGTTTCAATGGTTTTGAACGACAACTGATCAATCCGTTATCTTTTCTCACCTTGACTCAATACGATCCTTCCTTGCCAGTTTTAGTTGCCTTTGAACCCCAAAACTTAAATAATATGCTGGGGCAAGTGATCGCCCAACACGGATTAAAGCAGTTTCGTACCGCTGAAACTGAAAAATATGCCCACGTCACCTATTTCTTTAATGGTGGCATTGAAGAACCATTTGCGGGAGAAGACCGGGAGTTAATAGCCAGCCCCATGGTAGCCACCTATGACCGTTCTCCAAGTATGTCTGCCCAAATTGTTACGGAAAAAGTGATTGAGGCTATTACCAAGGGAATTTATTCCCTCATAGTTGTAAATTATGCCAACCCTGACATGGTTGGACATACGGGAATGATGCAGCCAACCATTGATGCAATAGCCACGGTTGATCACTGCTTGGGGCGATTAATTTCCAGCATTGGTAAATCTGGTGGTATTGCCCTAATTACCGCCGATCATGGCAATGCCGAATATATGGCTGATGAACACGGAAACCCATGGACTGCTCATACCACTAACCCTGTGCCATTCATTTTAATTGAGGGAGAACGTTTGAAGATACCCTATTATGGAACTGATGTTCAATTTCGCAGTAATGGACGGCTTGCTGACATTGCCCCTACCATTTTACAGATCTTAAACATACCCCAGCCAGAGGAAATGACAGGTCAGTCATTACTAGATACACCCCGAATTCAAGTCCGTCCCAACCGGACACCCCAAAAAGTTTTCCGGTAGAATAGTCAGATTTGAAACAAATAAAGAAGACCAACCGTCAGATTAATCCAACCTGACTTAGTTTTCTTCCCTCATATAGTAATACCGTTCCGAGTTAACACCATGATTTTATTTCCTATGGAGTACTCTTATGTCCGTTAATGGTCTGCTTTACCATCGGTATCATCAATTTACCCAACTCTTTCAGCAGAAACCTCCCAAGTTTTTATCAACGGGGGCTTTAGCATTTTTAGGTGCATTTCTTGCCATTTTACTCATCAATCCCATGGCTATGGCTTTGGAGAAAATAACCCTTGTTCTTCCAGTTCCCTTGGGTACCATTTCTATTAATTTGGTTGATCTTGATACTTTAGTGAATACTAATCAACCCCCTAATACCTTAAAAAGTCTGCTAGATCAAGCTCAGGTTAAACCTGAAGCATTTAGACAAGTATTAACTCAAGAACTGGATTTGAATAAATTTGGGGTAAACTTCACTACCTTTGATCGGTTTTTGAATAGTCCAATTGGTGAAATTGTTCTAGACCAAATTAATCAATATGTCTATACTCCTACCCGTGCAGGTGATGTGAAGTCCCTCCGGTCAGCGTTTGTTCTATCCGTCGCGGATGACTCCAAAGTGACATTAATTGAATTTTTACGCAGGTTTGGACCTAAGGAGATGCAAATCAATGTAATTCCACTGATTAGTTTTTATGATAAGCTCACAGGGGGAAAAGGTGGAGACTTGCAAGTCGTGTTCTCCCAAATGAGAAGCACCCTCCAACAATTGGTGTGTAATGCTCCTAGTGCTTAAATAATGGGATTGAGTATCCATTCAAATCATCTTTTTTTATCTGTGGTTCTGGCGGTGTTGGTGGATCAACTGATTGGGGATCCGTCACGTTGGTTACATCCAGTGCAGATGATGGGATGGGTTATCCAAAGGTATGTGGAATGGGTGCTGCCACTCAATTCCCATCCCCACCACAAAAGATGGGCAGGGGTGGTTCTGGCATGTTTGCTCGTGGGTGGCTGTGGGGTGGTAACCTGGGGATTTGTTCACGTTGCTGCCATGTTAAACCCTTGGTTGGGTGCCGCCATAACAACGATGTTGGTTGCCAGTTGTTTGGCAGGACGAAGTTTACAAGAGGCCGCCAACGATGTGTTAACTCCTCTCCAAGATGGAAATCTCAGTTTAGCACGCCATCGCCTGAGTCATTACGTGGGGAGGGATACCACTCATCTGTCAAGGGAAGAAATTTTGAGGGCAATCCTAGAAACCATCACGGAAAATGCTGTGGATGGTGTCACTGCCCCTCTATTTTATGCTTTTTGGGGAGCTGGCTTGTCCTCTGTTTGCATGGTGGATGCCAGCCTTGCGGCTCCTTGGGCGATGGCTTATAAAGCATTAAGCACCCTTGATTCCATGGTTGGTTACCGACAGGAGCCTTATAGGGATATTGGGTGGTTTAGTGCTCGTTTAGAAGATTTTGCCACATGGCTGCCTTGTCGTCTGCATGTTTTAACCTTAGCGGTTTTATCTGGGCAGCCGTTGACAATGATTAGAATTTGTCAACGGGATGCTCCCCATGACCCGAGCCCCAACTCTGGGTGGAGTGAATGTATCTATGCCTCCCGATTAGGGGTGCAACTGGGGGGAGATAATTACTATCACGGGCGGTTAAAATCCAAACCCTTATTAGGGAATGCCATTCATCCAATTACTCCTCAAATCATTGAAGCAGCATTCATGTTGACTAGAGATTGTATTGTAAGCTGGGTTACTATAGCACTACTGGTTAGCATTGTGTACGGATTTCATACCCTTAACTGACTAGGGAGCATGGGTTTTGTTGATAGGCTTTTTCCACAACGGAGGCGAGTCGCTTCATTGCCACTTCAATGTTGGAATCTGACTCGGTTAGACTGATTCGTAAACATTCACGAGAGTGGGACCACTTGTCCTTTAAGCCTGGGAAAAATGAACTTCCTGGCACAACAATTACACCAACTTTCTTTAACTCTTGATAAAGCTGCCAATCCGTCAAAGGAAGATCCTGAAGCCATAACCAGGCGAAGATGGCTCCCTCTCCTCGATGGAGAAACCAGGGTAACTGATGGGGCATTGCCTGGTTGAGGGTTTGCTCTACAATCGCAAATTTATTAAAGTAGTGAGGGCGGATAACATGAACTGCGGTATGGGCTAAAGCCCCAGAGGCAATTGCACGGGCTGCAATTGCCTGACCATACCGTGAAGCATGAATACATAAATTAGTTTGGAAACTCTCTAAAGCTTGGATTACCCTTTCATTCCCGATGGCAATTCCAATCCGCTCCCCTGGCAGACCTGCTTTAGACAGGCTCAGACAGTGAATAATATTATCAGTGAATATGGGAGTCATTTCCGTAAAGTTGAGAGCAGGAAATGGAGGACCATAGGCTGAGTCAATAAATACAGGAATGTTCAATGGTGCTGCCAAATTGGCAATTTTGAGAACCTCTTCATCGGTCATCACATTCCCAGTGGGGTTACAAGGACGGGAAAAAATGATACATCCAGTTTGTTCACCAATGTCTAATCGGTTAAAGTCAGGACGATATTTAAACCGATGATTAGCCCCATCCACCTCTAGGGCTGTTTTATTGGCAACTAAAGCTTCCGGAAATAGGGCAACTCCACCATAACCGGTATATTCGGGGCTTAACGGCAGAAGTATCTTTTTTAGTACCCCCCCCGGAGACACATAGCCCCCGTAGGAATTCGCAGCATAGAAGTATAGCTCTTGGCTGCCAGGGGTAATTAATATATTTCGCTCAGTCAAAGATAAACCATAGCGAAGGTTAAAATCTTCAATAATTGATTGAACTAAGGGTTCATACCCCTGACTGGATCCATATCGACAAACTACTTTCCCATATTCATTACTGGCAAGTAGAGCCGTAGTACAGTCTCGCCATAATTGTTCAACTTCAGGTAAAATCACAGGGTTACCTGCACTCAGGTTGATTAATTCCTGTGCAGAACCTGCCCGCAATGTTTCATTGATATCCCTCATGATTGCTCTTACCCCTGTCAGTTGAGCCATTTGGGTGCCAAATTGAGTTAAGGCAGGATTCATAAAAATTTAATCAAACGTATATTAGATATTTTAATTCTAACGCCATGTGGGAAGTAAGCTCATCATCTTTTTGAAGAATTATTTGCCTTGACGAAGGCAGGCTGTAGGGTGCTATTCGGTTTGACTACCCTTCAAAATGGTCTATTGTTGTTGTTGTAGTTTGAATGGGTGACAATCATTGAAATCCCCTAAGGTTAAATGTAGTACATGATGTCCAATTGTTTCCGAGCTTTACATTTTTCAGCTAAATCCTGCAAACTATAACTATGAAGAACTGCAAAAGCTGCTTGCCCCGCTTCTTGCCAGATGTCGTATACGGTGGCACCTTCCAAGGTTTTAGCATTTAGGGTTTCTTCAACAGGTTGTTTATCTAACCCTTCAATACAGTTCAAAATCTCTAATAGGTTGATGTTGCTGGGGTCTCTTACTAGAAGATACCCCCCCTTCGCTCCCCTCTGACTGCGAATCAACCCACAACGACGAAGGCTCGCCAATAGTTGCTCCAGATAACGATCAGGAATAGATTGCTGAGCAGCAATTTGACGGATTTGTAATGGTTCTCCTGTGGGATAGGCGATCGCTAATTCAACCATTGCTAGTAGAGCATATTCACTTTTTGAGGACAGTTCCACCACACCCTCCGGGATTCTTATATATAAAACTCACCACACATCAATTATCTTAAAATGTGTGTTTAGTAATCTTTAATTTATGTCATTAACTTAAAGTATACCCCGATTGGTTTACCGATGTTTGCGATTTTAATTGGGTTCATTCTTTTAAAAATAGAGTATATGTTCGTGTAGTATGGTTCTCTTTCAGTTGATTTCATTACCTGTTTATACCCCCTCCCCATAAATCCCTTCATTCCGCTCTGGTTAATTGTGGTACTCGTACTCAAAAATACCGTGCACTTTTGGCAGCAGGTGGTATTTTGATCCTGTCCCCGGTTCCCCGCCTCATGGCAACAATGGTAGACCCAACTCCTTCAAGAACTCATTGTGTTTGGCCGTTGCCGGTTGAATCGAGCTATGGATCTTCGTTAGCTCGGCATGTGTTGCCGTCAAATCAATCTCCTCCTCGGCGGTTACCGTGCTGATGTAGCGCGAGATGTTCAGATTGAAATCGTTCTTCTCGATCTCGGACATCTCCATTTGGCAGGAGTATCGGGGCTCCTCGGTGCGGTTCTGGTAAGCCTCGATGATCTTGGCGATATGCTGGGGCTTGAGCTGGTTTTGCCGTTTGCCTTTCTCGAAGTGCTCGGCGGCATTGATGAACAGCACGTCGTCGGGCTTCTTGCACTTCTTGAGCGCCAAGATGCACACCGGGATGCCGGTGGAGTAGATGAGATTGGCGGGCAGGTGAATGACGGTATCAAGATGTCCGTCCTTGAGCAGCTTGGTGCGGATGCATTCCTCGGCACCGCCCCAAAACAATACACTGTGGCTCTTGAAACGCCCGTCGTCGACCAGCGCGTCGGTGGTTTTCCAGCGGTAGGAGAACGAACGCTCTGGGCTGGTATGCGGATGCCCCTTCGGGGCTGATTGGGGTAATGGCTCTCATGTCCGCAGCATTCTGGTCAGTCCCACACATAGCGTTCGTTATAGTCGGTTGCGTATTTGGAGAGAAAGTAACGGTATTCCTCCTGAAACGTCCGCGTGCGGTGGTGTTCCTCCTGGGTGTCGATGTAATGGAGCAGGGTGTCCTTCTGACTCATGCCCACGGAGAATGCTCCGTAGCCCTGTTGCCAGTAGAAGCCGTTGAACTCCGAGTCTCCTTCTTTCAGCCATTTACTGGACGCGGTTTTGACTTCCTTCACCAAGTCTGCCACGGAAAGAGTGCGGGAAAGACGCACCGCCAGATGCACATGATCCGCCATGCCGCCGACGCGATACGCCTCGCAATCCATGTGCCGTACTGCCCCGGCGAGAAAGGCGTGGGTCTTCTCACGCATGCCCGGCGACAGCCACGGATAGCGGTTCTTGGTGCTCCATATTAAATGAATGAGGATGTTGGAGAGTGATTGTGGCATGAGGAATCAATTAGTGTGGTTTTCGGCTCCAACGGAGCCATGCATACTAGCCCTGGGTATGGATAGGATAACATACATGGGTTCTGAAGGAACGCCGCATCGGGTTAGATCGGGTGCGGGTTCCCCATTCGGGGATATGCAGCGTTCCTTCAGAACGCGGGGATTTGCCTGGCATGGTTCCCAGGGTTGCACCCTTCGCTGATATGCGGTGTCCCGTTGGGACAAACCATCGCCCCAACGGGGCGGGGCATACCAGCCCTGGGCAACGCCCTGGGTATGGGAACGCCTGGGTATGGGTAAGATAACATACATGGGTTCTGAAGGAACGCCGCATTGAGGTGCCCATGGGTTCATCATTTCACGTCCTCTCCCGGGGATGGGAATCCAGGGCGTTGCCCTTCGCTGGTATGCTCTTGCTCCGTTGGAGCAGGGAAAAGCTGCTGCATCAGCCTTTTTTACGGGTCTTAAGCGCGTCCACTTTCCAGGCTTGCACGGTCATCAGCTCGTCCACCGAACTCAGGCACTCGGCAATTTTTTGTTGTTCGGCGGGGGATGGGACTGCGGTACGAATCTTCTAGATGTTGGTCTTTGAGAGGCTTGGAACGTCTCTGGTTTCGTTGTGCTTCAGCCAATCAATCTGCTGAAAGATCGCGAAGATGAACTTAGGCAAGCAGTCCTTGAACGAGTGGGTGTAAAATAATGTGTCCACTGTCCAAAAGCGTCCCGTCAGGAACATTAGATTGTCGATTGTTCCCTTTGGACCGATGCAAACGCTTTCGCCATCGTGGAGAAAGTCGTTCACAGAGAGCATATAGCCGCCAGGGCCATAAACCGGTACATCTCCAGCCTCCAAATGCTTATAGTCCCTGCCGTTTCCAATGGTGAACAGGTCATCGAAGGGTTTAACGATCCACCCCTCCGCCCCCCGAAACTCCGGAAACCTCAGCTTCGGCACGAGCGCGGGCATTGCCTCTTCCTTCGTAGCGGTGGTTTTCGTTTTAGCCTTCATGGGTGCTGGAGGGCGGATTGCCCCCGGATGCAGGGTTCCTTCAGAACGCGGGAATGGGTGGGCGTTGTTTTCCCAGAGCATTGTTCTGAGCTGGTATGCATTGACCCTTAGGGGCATCTCTTCGCCCCAACGGGGCGGCTACATACCAGCCCAGGTGCAACCCTGGGTATGGAGCACGGATAGAATTGCGTTCTGAAGAAACGCCACATAATTCGGGGATGGGCGTGCAATACGACGATATGCAGCGTCCTTTCAGGACGCGGGAATGGTTGGGGGTGGTTGTCCTAAGGTGTTGCCCTGGGCTAGTATGCACCCGCCCCGTTGGGGCGAAGAGAAGGTCTTTCATCTTACTCCTCATACCCACTAAGTCCTGAGACGTCGCGACCACCGGCGCGTTTGGTGAGAAGGGGGCACAAGTCGGCCATAAGGGCGAGTTCGGCATGGGTGCGGGCTTTCCAGCCGAGGTCGAGCGGGGACAGGAGGTAGCTGAGGTGCTCGCCATCGAAGATCATGGGATCGAGGATACCGTCTACGAAGGATTGCAGGGCTAAGGGTGTGAGTCCGTGCTTGGTGGCGATCGCAGCAAGTTCCTTGGCATTCTTGTCCGCCTTAAAGCGATTGTAGCCCTCACGGATGGCAGTTTCACTGAGCCCCTCGCCCGCCTTGAGCGTGCCGATATATTCGGCGATGTCGTCCCGCTCGTCCATAAACTTGGCGTCGGCACTGATCAAACTGATGAGTTCCTCGCGGGTCATCTTTG
>CAIUCS010000131.1 GCA_903897715.1 uncultured Synechococcales cyanobacterium | reverse complement strand
CGGTCAATGCGACCATTGCGCTGCTCCATCCGGCTTGGATTCCAGGGCACATCAAAATGGAAGAGGTCTGCACAATAGTTTTGGAGGTTTACCCCCTCCCGTGCTGCATCCGTGGCAATCAAAATCCTGAGCGGATGCTTTTGAGGGTTGGCGTTAAAAGCGGCTTTGATCAGTTCCCGTGCTTCATCCCCCATCCCACCATGAAAGGTACCAATGCGGTTCTCTGCCTGGTCGGTTGTAGCGATCGCTTCCTTGAGTTGGATTTCCAGGTAGCGCTTGGTATCGGTGTACTCTGTGAAAATCAGAACCCGGCCATCGTTCCAGGTGGCTCCCGGTTTCCCCAATTCAGGACAGAGATTTTCCTTGAGCCAATCCACTAACTTGAGCATACGACCATCGGCTTGATAACGAGCCTTCTCAGCGATCGTCGTCATCTGCTCTAGCAGTTCTAATTCCCGTTGAGAAATTTGTGTGCCCTCTGTAGCCTGGGTAGCCACCGCCATCTGAACATCTTCTTCCTGCTCTAACTCCTGCTCATCCACTTCAGAGCGATCGTCATCAGAACCTACACTATTTTCCAGCAGGTCATATTGAGTTGAAGTTGTGGTTCCACTGACTTGGGACGCTGCCTGTCGTTCAATACTGCCCCGATGCACTTTGAGGGTACGGGCAAAGGCTTCTATGGAAGACAGTAAGCGCTTTTGCAGGGAGATAATCACCAGCATTGCTGCCCGTTGGGTGGAATGGGACGTTTTCTGGAGCCGTTTCTGACGGCAATTACGGTACTCCTGCAATAATTCCGCTAACACCAACTCAGGAGCATCTTCTGGTAATCCATCAATGGTGAGTGGCACCACCTGACGTTCAGGAAAGTCCGTAATCTGAATAGCCCTTAGATCCTTCTTTAGCCGCCGCACCATCACATCGTCCAGGAGTTTCTTACTCTGCACGGGTACCCCTCGGCAAAAGCGCTGGGGATCCAACATTTCTAGCAATGCCGCGAAACTATTGGAGTGCCCATTATGGGGTGTCGCTGAAAGGAACAGTTTATGCTCAAACCGTGGGCACAATTCCCGCACCGTCTTGGTTAACTGAGAGTCCACGGCATAGCGAGAACTACTTGCTGGGGCTGCGTTATGGGCTTCATCCAGAATCAGTAATGTCTTGCCATCTGTGGAGTCTAGCCAATCCCTTAATGGTGCAGCATAGGTTTCATCTCGAAGCAGTGCATGGGAGATGATAAAGCGATTGTGGGTTTTCCAGGGATTAATGCCATAGCCCCGTTGCTGTCGTTTCTGTGCCACATAAGAGCGATCGAAAATCTGGAAGAGCAACCCAAATCGGTTCTCCATTTCCTCTTTCCACTGTTGCACCACAGACGGGGGACAGGAAATCACCATCCGCTCTACTTTCTGACGGATGATCAACTCCCGCAGTATCAAACCCGCTTCGATCGTCTTACCTAGCCCCACATCATCGGCAATGAACAGGGAAACCCTGGGCATCTGTAATGCTTTGCGTAGGGGCTCAAGCTGATAATCCTTAACCTGGATTCCCGCCCGATAGGGAGACTGAAATAGATTTGCTTTGGTGGACGTTACACAATTCCAGCGCAAGGTATGGAGGTAAGCCGAGAAAAGGTCGGGTTGGTCAAAACCGCGCTGCCCCACTACATCCCAAGATGATTCCCCTAGAACATGAGCACCTAATTCCTGCTCCCAGAACACGGATAAAGGTTGCCCCTGAGCGTCATCATCAAGGCAGTCCAGATGAACCGTAGTATCTCCCCCTGCCTCTTTGGGAAGTTCCACTCTTTGCACAAGATAGCGCCGGGAACGAACCTGTACCACCTGACCCGGTGTTAATTGAGTCACTGCCATTACCCTTACCCCCTTAACTCAAATACCCGTTGCCACTGCTCCTCCGTCACCTTGAAATTTGTCGAGTTCGGCTGACGGATGACAGTTAAGTCTTTCAGTACCGGATCCGCTTTCAACTCCCATCGCAGTAAAGGACGATCGCTAAATTTATGGGTAAACCGGATTTTCACGCAGGGCTTCTGTCCTAACTTCCCCTGCTCTAGCCAGTAACCAATATCGGGGGGCTTCACCATAATTCCCGGTGGGGAAATAATCGTAGCGATCGCATAGATTCCCGCGTCTGCCCCGGACATCCAGACTAAGACCCCTTCTCCTAACTGCATCTCTTTGCCATAACGGGTCACTGTCCAGGGCAATTGTTCAAAATCCTGGATAGCTTCTACGACCTTATAGTAACGGGGATTTCCCTGAAAGAGCCAATACATAGCGTTACCTCACACTTTCCCTTGGACATCAGGGGAGATATAGGAAAAATGAAAAGTCGGTTCCGTAAACTTAGACATGGTGAGACTCCTTACTACATAGCGTCCAATTTCACAAAGTTCAATTAGCAAACCCAGACTTTGATTAATCAGTTGGACTCAACCCGATTCCATCATTTTCCAGGATATGTCCTCCCCAGCCCGTAATGGTATCAGCCCAGAACCCATCAACCCTAATTCATCAGGAACACGCCAAGTTGTTTTTGTCAATGTCAAGGAGGTTGTATTGCGGGGAAGCTGGTAAAAGTCTGGACCATAAAAGCTGGCAAACCCTTCCAAACGATCAAGGGCATCAACACTATCAAATGCTTCAGCATATAATTCCATGGCATGGAATGCCGAATAACATCCAGCACAACCACAGGAATTCTCTTTATTCTGTTTCGTGTGGGGAGCGCTATCCGTACCCAGAAAAAAACGAGGGCTGCCAGATGTGGCTGCTTGTAGCAGTGCCAATCGATGTTCTTCCCGTTTTAGGATGGGTAGACAATAGAAATGGGGACGAATCCCACCTTGGAATAAACTATTGCGATTGAATAATAGGTGTTGGGGGGTGATGGTGGCGGCGAGGTTGGAAGCAGCTAGAACATACTGCACTGCGTCTTTGGTGGTAATGTGCTCAAAGACAATGGGTAAATTCGGGAAACGGCTTTGCAGGGGAATTAAATATTTTTCAATGAATACCTTCTCCCGGTCAAACACATCCACCCGGTGATCGGTTACTTCACCATGGAGTAATAAGGGTAAACCAACGGCTTCCATAACCTCAAAAACGCCATTACACTTGCCCATATCTGTTACCCCTAAGTCTGAATTAGTGGTCGCTCCAGATGGATAATATTTTATCCCTTTAATAAACTGGGCTGATTTGGCTGCCCTAATCTCTTGTGGGCTTGTGTTATCGGTTAGGTAGAGGGTCATGAGTGGCTCAAACTGATGACCCTGGGGGATGGCAGCAAGGATGCGTTTCCGATATGCCGCAGCATCAGCAACGGAACGTATGGGTGGTTTCAAATTGGGCATAATAATTGCCCGAGCAAATTGACGGGTGGTGTGGGGTAAAACCGCTTTTAATATTTCTCCATCCCGCAGGTGCAAATGCCAGTCATCTGGCTTTCTGATTGTGATTATTGAGGAATTGAGCATGACAAGTGCATCTTAACTAAGCCCATTTTAGAAATATTAACCCAGCCCACATCCTGGCTGCCTGACAAAAGTTGATCGCTACTGGTTGAATAGCTTTCCCTATAGTGATTTGAGCCATTTTGAAGACAAGGTGGGACATAGCGTTCTAAGGTTAGATACTACTGGAAACCGAGAACCCTATGCCCCCCTTCTTTACAATGCCCTAAATATCTGGTTAGGTCAATCACTGCCTTTGGACTGACCTGACTCATCTCACAACCTGATTCAGCGCGGTGAGGTTAGTCTCCCCCTGGCTACCGTACCTACCTTTCCGTGGACTACAAGCCCAAAGCAAACAACGATGATGAGTCGCTGGCACATAATAGCCGTATCAATGTTCACCTCTATAAACCCCTGATTAAAGCCGCCTTGGCTACTTGGGGAGAGAGGGGTACCTCCGCACCTTTGAGGTAAGCTTAAAGATGCAATCTTGAAGTACAAAGACGAATATGCCATCTGACCCAGTTGCAAGACCCTATTTCAGATTCCAACTCTGTGGCTTGAAGGGAAATGCCATCATTGTGTACGCTTTACGTCAATGGTAAAGTATTCAAAGAAAGTCAAAACCACATAGGCTGTAATAGATAGTGGCAAATAGTGACAAACAAGCGATTTAGACCCAATTTAGCCATGCAACCCACGGTTATTGCCCCCATATTTGCCCGTCATGAGACATTTTACCCTCGTTTTGGCTGGTTAAAAAAAGGCTTTGATGCTGTTTGCCATGATCCAGCAATCTTCTTGACTGAGGATGCCCATATCCAGCTTGGTGTGGGTAAAAATATGGCGAAGTCAATTCGCTACTGGTGTTCGGCATTCAAGGTTACTGAGGATGACCGCACCAACACCCCATCAGAGTTTGGGACAGCTTTGTTTGGCGATCGCGAAGGGCTAGATCCCTTTTTAGAAGATCCAGCATCGCTGTGGTTACTGCATTGGCATTTACTGAAACAGCCATGTAGGGCTACGGCTTGGTATTTTACCTTCAATCTATTTCGTCAGCTTGAGTTTACCTATGACGATCTGTTTTCTGCCCTTAGCGACTACCGCCATCGCTTAGTCGGTTGTAATGTTGCGGCATCGTCCATTAAAAAAGATATTCATTGTATCTTGAGAATGTATGCTAGGCAAGGAATAGAAACCAGCCTCAATGAAGATAATTTAGATTGCCCCTTTGCAGAGTTAGGACTAATCCATAAAGCAGGAGACTCCAAGCATTTTACTTTTCGGGTAGGATACAAGCCTAGCTTACCTGCTGAAATTGTAGTTGCAGCTTGTTTAGATTTTGCTGATTGGGTAGGACAAGGTATCAGAACAATTTCGATATCGCGATTGTTATTTGAGGTTGGCAGTCCTGGCATGATATATAAACTGTCCGAAAGTTCCCTATGCGATGGAATCGAACAGGTAGCTAGAAACTGGGACGCGATCGCACTCTCTGATAGTGCAGGATTAATCCAGATGTCATTTACTGAAGATCCAGCTTTATTGATTGCAAAAATTTTACATAACTATTATCGGTGTAATTAACCCCTTAGTAGGCATTGGTGTGAGTAGATAGTACAGGACAGCATAATGAGTCAGGCTCTTTCGGAATATTTTAGCCTCAGCCAGCGGTATGCGCGGTCGATCAACTTAGAGCGAGATATTGACGAACCTGAGTCGATCGCAGGTTATGTCTTGACCGATCGCGCCCTTATCGCCCTTAAGCGAATTTTAGTAGATGCTCCAGAATCCAATCGCACCCATGCCTGGACAATTACAGGGGTATACGGCACGGGAAAATCGGCATTTGCTCAGTTTTTGTCTTGTCTATGTGCACCTCAGAGTAGTTTGGTGAAATCCCATGCTTTAGAAGTTGCTAAAAAAGCTCTAGGCGGAGATAACCAAGACTACCGATCCCTAGAAACAAATCTAACTCCGCGAGGGTGGTTTCGTGGGATCGCCGCTGCGCAGAGAGAACCGCTTGCCCATACAATTGTGCGTGCCTTAGATAAGGGTGCTCAGACTTATTGGCGTAAGGCAAGAACCAAACCAGAAGTTGTTAAAAAGTTAATCGATCTCAATGTGGAGATCAATGCAGGTTATCAGATCGATAGTAAAGAGGTTTTGTGGGTTTTTGAGGAAGTTACACGAGCAGCAAAATCCCACATTCTTTTAATTATTGATGAACTTGGTAAAAGCTTGGAATTTGCTTCCTTACATCAGAGTAATGAAGATCTTTACTTACTGCAACAATTGGCAGAATTAAAGCAACCACAAGGGCAGCAGTTTTATCTACTTGGACTATTACACCAGTCGTTTGCTGACTATGGCTATCGTCTGGCTTCTATCCAGCGTAATGAATGGGCAAAGATTCAGGGACGATTTACGGATATTTACTTTACAGAGTCGCCACGCCAAATGACACGGCTGATCGGACAGGCGATCGATAAAT
Source organism: uncultured Synechococcales cyanobacterium (assembly GCA_903897715.1). Taxonomy (GTDB): domain Bacteria; phylum Cyanobacteriota; class Cyanobacteriia; order CAIUCS01; family CAIUCS01; genus CAIUCS01. The sequence goes on along the minus strand of CAIUCS010000131.1, from coordinate 3,263 downwards.
CCCATGTGGGGAAATATGGTTTGACAGTGCAAAAAAGAGCCAAAGAATGGTATAGCACTTTAAGTTCAGAAGTTGATGACATTTCTATAGAATTATTTGCCGCAACTTACCCATTGCATCCCATCACCGCTTTAGTGCTGCCAATACTTTGCACCCGCTATGCCCAAAATGATCGCTCTTTGTTTACTTTTCTTGGCAGCTTAGAGCCTTTTTCTTTTCAAAACTATCTCAATGAGACAACCGTTACACGAGATGCAATTCTAACGCTGAAATTAGATCGGATTTATGATTATTTTATTGAAGTTGTAGGCATGAGTTTGGCTTCTAGACCGCAGCTCCAAAAGTGGGTGGAAATTCAACATTTAATTAACGAGGCACAATCCCTTGACCCAGATAGCCTCAAACTGCTTAAGACCGTGGGTATTCTTAACTTGATCGCAACGACGGGAACGCTCAAAGCTTCGCGCCGATTGGTAATACTGTCTATGTGCGACTTTGCGGACGATGACCAACGACAAGCTGAAGTAGGTAAGATTTTAGACACTCTGTTAAATCAAAAAGGACAACTCACCTATCGTCAACAAGCTGATGAATTGAGGATTTGGGAGGGTTCTGACTTTGATATCGAGGGTGAAATCGCCAACTTGCTTGATCACGAAAGAACACCTCTAGTCAATCTCTTATCTGTCCAGATGCCCTTAAAGCCAATAGTGGCGCAACGGCATAGCTATAAAACTGGTACGCTGCGTTATTTTGAGCGCAGGTACGTGGACTCCCAGACAGACTGGAACAAAATTATCTGCGGCAAAGCCTATGATGGCTTAATTTGCTATTGGATAGATGAAAAATTACCAGAAAATATTCCCGCCCAAACTGCTGATGCTAAGCCGTTAATAGTTATGGCGGCGACGAATTTAAATTTGCTGCAAATTGGAGCGAACCAATATGCCGCTTTAAAGAAAATTCAAACCTCTAACCCACAATTACCTAATGATGGTGTGGCGAGGTTGGAGGTACGTCATCGCCTCGTCCATGCCGAACGTTTTCTTGATGAAGCTTTTAGTTCGGCGTTTGATTTGACCGCACATCAAAATCCTTGCTGGGTAATGGGAGAAAAAGTAGCGATCGCCAATGCAGCGAGCTTAAATACGGAGCTGTCTGAAGTATGCGATGGCGTTTATCACCATGGTATGACTCTCTGGAACGAATTGATTAACCGCCGCGAACTCAGTTCGCAAATGGTCAAAGCTCTGCGGACGCTGATTCAGGGGATGTTAAACCATGGCGATCGCGAAGGATTGGGCTTAAGTGGCAATGGACCAGAAGTAAGCATTTATACATCGGTATTGGGTATCACAGGAATTCACAGAGCCGAGGGTGGTATGTTAGGTTTCTATCCACCCACGTCAGCTAATATTACTGCTGTATGGGAAGCCATTGAGAATTTTTGCCTTGATTCACGGGACCAAACACGAACATTAGATAAACTTTACGAAATGCTTGATGCACCGCCCTATGGTGTCAAACCGGGTGTGATTCCAATCTTATTAATGGCAGTATGGTTATATCGCATGGATGATGTCAGTGTTTATAAAGATGGAACCTTTATTCCAGTATTGGGGAGCGAACATTTTGAATTGTTGGTAAAGCATCCACAACGTTTTGCGGTTAAGTATTTTGAAATAGTAGGATTGCGATCGCAGGTATTCCGTGAATTAGAGAATGTTGTGAAGTCGCCTAATGCTAATTTCAAATCTAAGAACACACCGATAAACCTTCGTAATGCCACACTGCTATCGGCGGTAAAACCTTTATTTCAGTTTGTGAAAAAGTTACCCGCATTTACTACTAAAACAACGCGCATTAGCCCCGAAGCTCAAGCAGTTGTCAAAACCTTGCAAAAGGCACAAGAACCAGATGTATTGTTGTTTCAATCTTTGCCTATTGCCTGCGGACTAGAGGCGATCGCTTTGGGACAAGCGGATAATGACAGACTAGCTAAACAATTTAAGGACAAGCTAGTACAAGTATTAAAGGAAATTCAACTGGCTTACGATCGCCAACTTGCTGAATGTCAAAAGTTTTTACATGATGCTTTTGGGGTAAGAGGCAGTGATGAAACACTGCGGGAAGACCTACGAGTTAGATCTAGTTATTTAAGCGATACTTGCTTGGAGCGCACCTTAAAACGATTTATCTTGGCTGCTGCCGACGACAGTAGTGAAGACAAAACATGGCTGGAAGCATTACTCATGATCGTGGCAGATAAGCCTGCTGAATCTTGGTCCGATGAGGATGTAATTAATTTTGAGCTAAAGTTAGGCGATCTGGCAAGACGTTTTAAGAATCTTGAAGCTATTCAAAAGGATATGGCGGCGACTAGTCATGTAGGGTTTAAGGCTTGCCGTGTTACGCTTACACATCCAGATGGTAGCGAGGTGCATCGGATGCTGTGGTTTGATCGCACCATAGAAGACGCAGCCGATCGCATTGTGGATAGGATTTTGGCGGAAGATTTACAGTCTAACGATCTGCTGAAGCAAGCAGTGATTGCTAAACTAAATGAGAAGGGCTTGGCTGATGCCGAGACGAAATTCTCTAAACCCAGTTCCCAGGATATCAACCATGAGGGTTCCCGCAGAAGTAAAAAGCATTGAACAGCAGATCGCTGAATACCTGAAATTGTTGCCAAGGGATCGCCAACAGCAAGTTCTACAGTATGTACAGCTCCAATTGAGAGATAAAATGCGCGAACGTCCCGTTGAAGGTTGGCAGCCAGGAATGTCTGCACTGGACGTATCGAGAGATATTGTTGGTTGCGTTGAAGGGCCTGGAGACCTATCCACTAATCCCAAATATATGGAAGGCTTTGGTACTGAATGAAGCAACAGGTACTGATTGATACTGGTCCACTTGTCGCGCTACTGGATCGCAACGATCGCTTTCATGCCTGGATGAAGGAGATCTGGAAAACCATTGAACCACCTGCATTTACCTGTGAAGCTGTTATGACAGAGGCTTGCTTCTTGCTGCGTGGGTTATATGGTGGCAAGGAGTCAGCAATTTCGTTATTAAGCCGAGGTATCTTACAAATCCCCTACGATCTGAACGAAGAGGCTCAAGTGGTGGAAGAATTGATGAGGCGTTACTCATCAGTACCAATGTCATTAGCAGATGCCTGCCTGGTGAGAATGACTGAACTCTATCCAAGCAGTGAGTTGTTGACCCTAGACGGTGATTTTACAATTTATCGCAAAAATCGG
>CAIUCS010000130.1 GCA_903897715.1 uncultured Synechococcales cyanobacterium | reverse complement strand
TTTTTTACTGGTAAAACAACTTCCCAGCAAGTGATTTTGCCAGAGCATACTAACCTGGATAACCCCTAAAAAAACAATGACTCTTTAGGATTCAATGAAATTGAAAAACTCTCTCTGAGGTGAAAATCTGGTTGATTTCCACAATGGTTGATTGCCCAATAACTGGGGGTTTTGTCCGAGAGGATGATTACAGCGGTAATACTGGCATCTATGGGTTGATGTGGATGAATGAAGGGATTGAGATCTAAGGTAGAGTGGAGGGTTAGGCTATGGTTCTTCCTGATAACCTCCATGGGAAGGGATACAATGAGTAATTCCTCCACCATGCCGTGACGATAGGTATTAAAACGAAATAAATTCCAATCTCCACTTGGAGATAAATTCAATTCCCAATAACGGCAAGATCCCGGAAAACCCAGAAACAGCTCGAAGCAAGTCTTCTCCCATAGATTGTCGGCTCGGTTGGGTTGATGGTTAGGAGGGGGAAAAATTACTGCATTTTGATTATCGTGAAGATAATATATAACCGATAAATGATTGTTTTGGCTTCGTTCCAGGGATGCAGAGAGAGTAAGGGAGGAGTTGGTTGGAGCATAGGGATGGAGGGAATACATGGATGGCAACCCGGTAGATAAAATTAACTCGGGGGAGTTAAGTCATGCATTAAACGGCGTAGAGTTCGCTCTTGGGCTTCAATACTAGCGGTCAACTGAAATTGCACCAGGGCACGATGCAAATTTTGTTTCGGCTCATTAACCTTGAAGTAAACGTTACCAGCCAGGAAATCTGTAAAAAACCGCAACCCTAGTTCAAAGGCAATTAAACGAATGGCATCATATAAAAACATGTAATCATTTGGGCTAAGAAAGCTTTTGGCAACAGACAGGTAGCCCTGTAAAATATGCTGACAGCGATCGCTGTCAAATTGAACAGCCTGCCAGTTCATGGTTTCTTCGCCCAAGGGGTTACAACCTGAACGCAGGCAATCACCGATGTCGTAATGGATTAAGCCAGGTTTTATCGTATCTAGATCAATGATACTCACCGCCTGTTCTGTTCTTGTGTCAAATAAAATATTATTTACTTTCGGGTCACCATGAATGAGTCGTAATGGTAATTTTCCCTGGTGTTTGGCGGCTTCCAAAACATCAACCAAGTTTTTACGGTCATCAATAAAACGGATAGCAAAACCAACCTCAGGGGTTTGAGGGATGATATTTTGTTGGGAGACGACTAGAAATTTTTGCAGATAGAGGGGTGTGATGTGAAACCCTGCCAGGGTATCAGCCAGTTGGTAGGGGGGAAGGTCACTGATTAAGCTATGGAACATTCCCAACCCATACCCAACTTCTTCAGCTTGTTGATGGGTGTGAAGAATATCAAATGACTGAGTATGGTCAATAAAACTCAGGGAACGCCAAATTGTGCCATCTTCTGCTTGCCAATAATCCTTACCGCCAGTTGTGACCATAATGTGGGGAATTTCCCAACGTCGTGGAGGGAAATTCCCTAATTGATGGAGTAGGGCAGGAAGACGATGGTGGGCATGGTTACAAAATAAACGGATATTTTCCATGACCTGATGGGGCTGAGAAAAGACCAAGGTATTAATCCGTTGTAATACGAATTGGGAAGTTCCGTGGCTATTATTGTGGGGGGTTTGGGACGTGAATTCAAGGGGGTTTTTCCCCCAGGAGACTAAATAAGTATCATTAATATTTCCCTTACCAAAGGGTTGAATATCCATAACTGAGGGATGGGAATCCCCCCCCTGATTAGAATTTGGCATAAACTGTTGAGCAATCGCCCACAGTGATTTGAAGTGATTCATTACATTGGGAATGGCATTCAGGTGGGGGAAGACTACCTACAGGTACCAATGGACAAAGAAATAGTTAGATTCAAATACAAGGCTCAGCGCACTTTGAGAGACCGCCGACTCGGCTTAACCAGGGAAGAACCTTGTGACCCAAGGGCAATGGGACGAGGACTACGAAAGGTGGATTCAGCATCACTCAGAGCTTGTAAACCATCCAATAGGGCTTCCTTCACGACAGATTCTGTCTCTTGAGAAACCATCAACCGAAAACATTCCCCTACAGTAGAGACCTGAGCGGGCTCCAACTGCCGCTGGCTCACTGAGCGAGCCAATTGGCGAACCGCAATTAAGCGTTTAAGAACATCGGTCTCGGTGAGGTTCCGAATGTCTTGGTCTAGGGTGTATTCAGTATGGTGGGATTGACGATGAATTGCTTGCCATAGTAGTAACCCCAACACGGTTAGGGTTCCACAACTTTGGAGAATCACTGTTGCTCCAACCCATGGACTAGTCGAGTCAGACCAGGCAGCGGCAGCCAAATAAGCAGTCAATGCAGCAATACCACCACTCCCTGCGGCTAAGGTAAATTGCCACTGGGTTTTTTTAAGGGAACGATGGATGGACAGCCAGAATTGTTGCCAGTTCCATCTCTGCATCCTATAGGCTAATAGCATAGCGCCGCCGCCGGAGAGGGTAGCCAATAAAAGCTTCCAATCCCAAAACCCCATACTCCCTATAGTAATCAAACCGAAAAACCAAAAGCTTGAACTAGGGTTCTGGTGCAGAGAACGACGATACAATCGTTTTTTCGGGTCTCGCCGGGGCTGAAGCTTCCTCATGGATGGAATGGATTGGCGCTCAAATAAAGCCTGTGCCATGGCAGGTTACCAATGGATAGAATATATCAACTTAAGCTTAACAAAGAATTGTCTGATCATTTTGTATTTCTTCTGGATAAAATCAACTACAGTAGTTTCAACGGGTTGTATCAGATGGGAAGCTTTTCCTAATGTCATGGAGGGAGGATGTCAGCCACTGATCCATTTACATTTCGATTAATCCACAGTATTTATCCTACCCATGTTCAAGAACAGTAATCCACAATCTAGTTCTAGTTCTCTTTCATTTCAATTGATGGGAGTGGGCATCACATTAACAGTAGGTTTTGTGGTCATCGCCCTTCTTTCTCCACTATGGCAGGCTTGGGGTTGGTTACCGGATCCAACTGAATTTTTGTCCAATCCTCCCCACGATCCACCATCGATTCATCATTGGTTCGGGACAACCCGACAGGGGTATGATGTGTTTTCCCGGTCATTATTTGGAAGTCAGGTCGCATTGCAGGTCGTCCTATTAGCCACGGCTTTCAGTTTACTAATAGGAGTTCCTTTAGGGCTGGTAAGCGGGTATTTGGGGGGTCGGTTGGATCGGTTATTAGTATTTACCATGGATACCATCTATACCTTACCAGCCATCCTTCTGTCCATCACCTTAGCATTTGTCTTGGGTCGGGGTGTGTTCAATGCAGCGATCGCCCTCAGTATTGCCTATATTCCCCAATATTATCGTGTTATCCGCAACCATACTGCCAGCCTCAAAACCCAGCTATATGTCGAAGCAGCCCAAGCCATGGGTGCTTCCATCCCGGATATCTTATTTCGATACCTGTTGCCAAATGTCATTCAAAGTGTCCCCGTCCTATTTACCCTCAATGCAGCCGATGCCATCCTTACCTTAGCTGGTCTTGGATTTCTTGGATTAGGGTTGCCAGAACAGGTTCCGGAGTGGGGGCATGACCTACGGCAAGCCCTAGATGCCTTACCCACTGGAATATGGTGGACCACTTGTTTCCCTGGTTTAGCCATGACAGTATTAGTCGTCTCTTTATCCTTACTGGGAGAAGGACTCAATGATCTTTTTGAAAATCATTAAGCCTAATTTTCCATTGGGCAGTTTATCCCCATCCCCATCCCACTAAAAATATTACAACCTGTTTCAATTCCTTACATCTGTGTAAAGTATAGGCTTATTTGTTGAGGTGATTGTGGTACTATCACTTTTTGTAGCTTTAGCAATAGGGAGAAAAACCTTTGGCACTACGCGTTGCTGTGGTTGGGTCGGGTCCAGCAGGTTCTTCCGCTGCTGAGACCTTGGCAAAAGCAGGAATTGAAACCTATTTATTCGAACGTAAGTTAGATAATGCCAAACCCTGTGGTGGTGCAATTCCACTTTGTATGATTGCAGAGTTTGATTTACCTGCCCAGATCATTGATCGTCGGGTTCGTAAGATGAAGATGATTTCCCCCTCAAACATTGAGGTCAACATCGGTAGTACCCTCAAGGATGACGAGTACATTGGCATGTGCCGACGGGAAGTGTTGGATGGATTTCTAAGGAATCGTGCCAGTCAGTTGGGTGCAACATTAATCAATGGTACTGTCCATGGGGTTGATATCCCCCATAACACCTCTGGATCCTATGTCCTCCATTATGCAGATCATTCCGATGGCAGTGTGGAAGGAGTTTCTAAATCGTTATCCGTTGATTTGATTATTGGAGCAGACGGTGCCAATTCTCGCGTCGCCAAAGCCATGGACGCAGGGGATTACAACTATGCCATTGCCTTTCAAGAGCGCATCCGCTTGCCCGCAGACAAAATGGCCTACTATGAAGAATTGGCTGAAATGTATGTGGGAGATGATGTTTCCCCCGACTTTTATGCATGGGTATTCCCCAAATATGACCATGTGGCCGTGGGCACAGGAACCATGCAAGTGAATAAACTAAAAATCAAGCAACTTCAGGCAGGGATACGAGCCCGGGCATCCCACCGGTTAGCAGGTGGGAAAATTATTAAAGTGGAAGCCCATCCCATTCCTGAACATCCCCGCCCCCGCAGAGTCGTGGGACGCATTGCCCTTGTGGGAGATGCGGCTGGCTATGTGACTAAGTCCTCTGGTGAGGGGATTTACTTTGCCGCCAAGTCTGGGCGGATGTGTGCTGAGACCATTGTAGAGTCTTCACACAGCGGTACTCGTATCCCCACTGAAACAGATCTTAAAGGTTACCTCAACCGATGGGATCGTCAGTATGGAATGACCTACCGGGTTCTGGATGTGCTGCAACGAATCTTTTACCGATCGGATGCGACCAGGGAAGCCTTTGTCGAAATGTGTGCCGATAGGGATGTACAAAAGCTAACTTTTGATAGTTACCTCTATAAAACAGTCGTGCCAGCTAACCCACTGGTGCAATTAAAGATTACTGCCAAGACCATTGGCAGCCTGTTGCGAGGGAATGCGTTAGCTCCCTAATCTGAGCCTTTGGCGTACAATAACTGGAACAGCAGGATGGTTTTTCCCATCTCCCCCATTGTTTTACCAGTGTTATCAGGGTGACCATCATTGTTCACCCTTGATTCTTTAGGGTGCATCTCACCCTACATCCGGTTCCCCTTCTCCCAAAATGGGGAAGGGGTTGGGAGATGAGGGCGAATTTGCAAAACTGGGATATCGTTTTTTAGTCTGGAAATCCATTCCATTTTTACCGTCATGAACCTGTCCACCTGGGTTACCCTATCTCGATTATTTGTCTTACCTTTTATATTCTATTGGCTCCAAACCCCCACTCCCCTGAATCGGTGGTGGAGTTTAGTTTTTTTTTAATCGGAGCTCTAACGGATTGGCTAGATGGGTATCTAGCCCGTCGGTTGGATCAAGTTACAGAGTTGGGTAAGGTGTTAGATCCCTTGGTGGATAAATTAGTAGTGTTAGGGACCTTGATTGCATTAGTAGAACTGAGACAAGTCCCCGCTTGGGGTGTTTTTTTGATTTTGACCAGAGAGTTGATGATTGCTGGATGGCGGGTTAATCCCCAATTGAAAAAGTCTTCAGTCATTATGGGTGCCAATCATTGGGGTAAGGGTAAAACAGTGGTTCAACTGTTGGCGATCGCCTTATTGCTTGCTCCCCTGCCGGAGTTAAAGTTGGTGGCAGCGGTTACCTTTTGGTTTTCAGTGGCTCTAACCTGGATTTCAGGGTTAGTGTATTTGTGGGGACAGGAGACATAACACAAATCACTGCACCCGGTTGTAAGCTAGATTATTTATATCATCCAAATTGACCTCCTCTTTGCACCCTGGTTGACTGACAAAAGTTGTACGCCCTCTCCCGATGGGAGAGGGCTAGGGTGAGGGCTTTCGGGGTTTTAGCTGAGAAGTTTTGTCAGTCAATCAGCTTTACACCTTTAGACCGAGGAGGAAGTCAACGTGTATATTCATCAGCAAGGCCATCAGGATTTTCTTTCTAATGGTAATTAAGGAATAATCCAGGCAGCAACTATACTCACCAAAATTATAATTTCTAGGGCGTTCATCCCTGCCATCGGTTGGAACCATCTGATCCAATCTCCTTGCTGAACATGTGTCCACCACTGAGCGATGTGGGTTGGCCAGAGGGTGGGGCTATCTTTGTCACGAAACTCCCAAATTAACATGGACAGGAGCAATGGAGAGCCGCCAACCTTGGCATTTATCAACAGGTGCAGCGCGATCGCACCTACCATCACTATCCACGAAATCAAGTGAGCATAGTACCAACCGTGATGTAACTCTCCTTTGGGCAGCCAGGTTTCGTCCATCATTTTGCCACTGAACAATGCAAAGGTTAACGCCACCATGGCTAGGGTATTGGTCACACGATTTAAGGTGTACCACCAGATAGGTTTGCCTACCTGAGCCAGCTTACTCAGAGAATCAGACTGAATCAGTCGCTTCTGTCCCCGATGAAAGGCGTAGAGTACAAATGCCGGAAATACTAGCAAAGTCCACAATCCAAAGGTGCCATGGATACCCTCAATGTCCTTATAAACGGGCAAGGGTATGCGTCCCCATCTCCCATCGTAGGTATCGTAAGTCCAGTAGGCTGTCAAAATGGCGGCAATCAGAAACAGCCCCGTCAGACCATGGAAAACTCTGAGGAGGAACGGTTGATAGGGACGGGAAGGGGAAATCTTCTTGATCATCGTTTGAGTGAATTGGATCTAAGGTTGAATCCGGTTCCCCTTCTCCCCAAAAGGGAGACGGGCTAGGGGATGGGAGCAAACGGGCACCATGGGATACTCTCTCACCTTACTCCCCCAGTAATTTCAAGCAGCTTTCTTGAGTTGAATCAGTTCTACCTTATAACCATTAGGGTCTTCAACAAAGGCAATAACCGTAGTACCGTGCTTCATTGGTCCTGGTTCCCTAGTTATTTTGCCTCCTTTTTTTCGGATAGATTCACAAGTTGCTTCAATATCATCCACACCAATGGCAATGTGACCATAGGCATCACCCATATGATACTGATCAACCCCCCAGTTATGGGTCAATTCTAATACCGTATGGTCTGCCTCATCACCATAACCAATGAAAGCTAAAGTGAATTGACCACTAGGGTACTCTTTTTGCCTCAGTAGAGTCATTCCCAGAACATCACAATAAAAGTCCAAAGATTCCTGAAGGTTGCCAACTCTTAACATTGTGTGAAGTAATCGCATATGGGTCTCGTTGGAGGAATATATATTTATTCTATAATAGGAGTGTTGGGTAGTGGTTCAGACGATTCTTAGAAAGCTTTTCCAACAAAATATCAGAAATAATACCATCACAGTGTATGATCCCTGCCATCCTTGCTGACACTGGAAAATCATGGAGCCATTGTTAAAAATCAGAGATATAGGTGAAGCAGGATTACTGCAATATATCCAAAGATTTTGCCCCCCTGCCATGATCGGGGACGATGGGGCGGTTTTGTCCATTAACCCAGGGCATGACTTAGTAGTCACAACGGATGTATTGGTAGACGGGGTTCATTTTAGCGATCGCACCACTCCACCCGCCGCAGTGGGATGGAGGGCAGCCACTGCCAATTTGTCAGATTTGGCTGCCATGGGTGCCATCCCCAAGGGAGTAACCGTAGGGTTATCCGTGCCTGGTGAATTAGAGGTGCGCTGGGTAGAGGAGCTTTACAGTGGCATAGTTAGGTGTTTACAACCATTTGATACGGTAATTGTGGGGGGTGACATTTGTCGATCATCGGTGATTACAGTGGCAATTACTGCTTTTGGAACCGTACTGCCCGGGCAGGTATTGCGGCGAACAGCAGCCCAGTATGGCGATGTCATTATGGTCACTGGGGTTCATGGAGCATCCCGTGCGGGGTTAGAGTTATTATTACATCCAAGTCAAGGTGAGGGGATTCCTTCCATTGATCGTCGAAAGTGGATTAAAGCCCACCAGTATCCCCATCCTCGGCTGGATGTAGTCCCCCATCTATGGCATCGGCTTAACAAAAAACCTAGTCAACGGCAAGTGGGAGGAATGGACAGTAGTGATGGCTTAGCCGATGCAATCATCCAAATTTGCGAAGCCAGTGGGGTGGGAGCTAACCTATATTGGGATTGCTTACCCATTCCCACTGGTCTTAAAGAATGGATAGGAACGGAACAGGCGGAGCAGTGGACCTTATATGGAGGAGAGGATTTTGAGTTGGTACTGTGTTTACCACTGCCAGTAGCTGAACAATTAATTGATGACTTAGGAGCTGAAGCGAAAATTATTGGGGAAATTACCACGGAAAGAACGGTAAAATTAGTGAGCACAGCCAAGGAAGAAGAATTACATCGTCAGAATAGTTTCCAGCATTTTGACCAATCGATCTCTCTTTAGCACAGAATCCATCTAACCTGCGGGGTACTCCCACCAGACTGCTCCTAGCGGTTGGTGGTGAGGGGGATAGCAGGAGAGGGAGGAGTCCCACCCTGAGTAAATTGACAACGGAAATTCTTGTCCCGTTCGTCAGCGTGGGATATTCTTTCAGTTGCCATTGATCACTGTTTTCCAATTGATGGGACTCATATATGGGAAACTATCCACCCTTGTTCAACTGGATATGAACCACTTGATCGAAGAGGTGGAAGCATTGGAGATTTCTTAAAAGAAGGAATTGATCAGCCGCCTGATTGGTTTTTTAGAACAGCTACTAAAACGGGTGTATGGTAATTTAACCAATAACTACAACGGTTGGGAGTAAACAATTCGTACTCAACGAGGAGATTAAGAGGTTTTGTTGGATACCGTGCCCAGCCTTATCAGCAGATGGAACCCTATTTTGATAAAACTCAACAGTGGTATTTTTTATGTATAAACTATAAATCCCCAAGACCCCAACTTACTTTTTTCTACTATTACCTTTTATGGCTCAAGTCATTCATTAATTCAATGGGACGGCGCCGGAACCTTGAAACATAAGCCAAGATAGGAAAAAATTGACGATAAAAATACTCAGCAAGGCGGTGACAACCGCAGTGGTGGTAGACTGCCCCACCCCCTTTGCTCCTCCAGTGGTGGTTAATCCCCAACTTGACCCAATAATGGCTATAATTGCTCCGAATACTAGGGACTTTAAAGTTCCACTGATCACATCCCAGATTTTCATGAAACTTCGAACAGAATCTAAAAAAATGGCTGGTGGAATATTATAAAAATTCCATGCCACGGTCATGCCTGCAACGATACCGGCTAATAGGGCTAAAAAGGTTAGAATTGGTAACATTAAGCAGCAAGCAATAACCCTGGGTACTACCAAATAGTCAATGGGATCAGTTCTGAGCATGTAAAGTGCTTCAATTTGCTCCGTAACTTTCATGGTACCAATCTCCGCCGCAAACGCGGAACCAACTCGACCAGTTAAAATAACCGCAGTCATAACGGGTGCAAGTTCTCGGGCTAATGCCAGTGATAGTACCCCTCCTATGGCACTAATGGCACCAAACTGTATGAACTCTCGGGCAACCTGAATTGTAAATACCATTGCAATTACAATTGCGGTGAGCAAGGAAATAGCAAGGGATTCAGGTCCAACCATAACCATTTGTTCCAAGGTATTTCGACGGCTGAACCTTCCATAGAGAAGGTGGACGAAAACTTGTCCTCCTAATAAAACCGCAGACAATACCCGATGGCTCCATGACCGTAGGCTGGGTATGGGAAGCTTCAAACTTCGGATTTTATCAGCAATTCTCATATTGAAACTAATGATAACTATTCCCACTC
>CAIUCS010000129.1 GCA_903897715.1 uncultured Synechococcales cyanobacterium | reverse complement strand
TTGAACTTGAGATGACCAGTTTTCCCGGCATAAGCGTTGGGGGTACTGGTGTTGGAAGCCAACGCTTCATCAGTGGTTGAACCTAGGGTGGGTTGCATCGGACTCATAATTTAGTAAGAAGTTTGAATAAAACCTCGGTGACAAGTCTGACAGAAAATAAAGCAACAGACCGACCGAAAGCTGAAAAAGTTGTTGGTCTTAAATTTCCGTAGGAGTGAGGGCTGATAAAACCCCTTCAGGCATCACAGTAAACAGGGTTCGTCGTTGCAATCCCTCTTGCTGAATCAGGGTGTTAGCTGCAAGCAATCCACTACTCACTGCCCGCTCCATTAATCCGCAAGGAAATGGCATCTTTACCCAATCTCCTGCAAACAATAGGTTAGGGATAGTAGTACTGGTTCCAGGACGGTTGGCATAACTATTGGGGGGAAACCCAGCAAAGTTCTTCTGATTTACTAATTCCCGATGTAAAAGAGTAGCATTTTGTAAATCTGGGACAATATCATAAAGCTCTTGCTGGAAGGTAGCAAGGATGGATTGCTGGGTGGGAAATTCCTTTTCCTTATAACAATAGGCATGAAGTTCCACCACACTGCCGCCGGTGCGTTCAGCCCACTCCTTATAGTCTGTCTGGATGCGATGGTAGAGGGAAATACTATCCGTCAATCGATACCCAGATAGGGATGTAAAATGACTATATTCCCAAGGAAAGTCTCGATCAAACCAGAACCGAGCTACTGCAAAGGGATCGGCGACTGCTAATTTTTGAACCTGTTCATTTACTTTACTATCCACTTCTCCAGTGGATAGGTTGAATAGTTGTTTAATGCCAGGTACATCCGCTGCAAAGACATAATAATCAGCTGTTAGAGTTTTGGCAGAAGGGGAGGGAAGGGGTGAAGTAGATTGGGTGGTGGCTATCAACTGAACTTCATCCTGAGCCACTGTTTTCTTCCGTTTTGCGACCTTAAACCGTGGCAGATCCCGCTGAGCTGGACCACGTAAAACCTTTCCTTCAGCACTAAATACCGCACCATGACAGGGACAATGGAATTCACCATTTGCTTCTTGATGGACGGTACATCCTTGATGGGTACATGTGAGGGAAATGGCTTCCGAGGTGTGGGAGATGGTGGCATATACTTGATCCCCCGCTCCATAGAAGGTTGGAGCGGATGGAACCTCTGGGGCACCATGGTCCATGGGGGAGGACAGGGAGTCATTGCGGGATACCCAGAAGGGAACAGAACTTCCTCCACTCCCTTCTTGATAGGTGAGAGATTCCACCTTACCCTCATGCCAGTGGACTTGACTAATGGTGGTGTCAGTGAGAATTTGCCCGCCCTTTGCTACAATAGAGTTGGCAATGGGTTGGACGAGACTAGTTCCCATGTCTTGCTTGGTACCTTCAAAGGCTAACCCTTCCGGATTACCAAAGAAATAAAAATGGAAAAACTGCATTAACTCACCGGCACTCAGCACATCAGGGGAGTTCAAGCTGGATTTAGCAAAGGGGAGGAAATATAAATCATAGAGTCCCCGGGGAAAGTCATTTTTGATCCAATCTGCTACGGAAAGGTGATCGAGGCGTTGATAGGTTTTTTGAGGATTAAAACTTGTAATTTCACGAAATACCTCCCAATGGGCTTTCTTAGTGAGATTTAAACCCCAGTTCAACATGTTGGGTGAGGCGATGGCGAGATCTACGACGTTCCATGGAAAAGCGGAGTGATTTGGACGGAAGATTTCAGGTCCGTACTGGTCTCCTTTATATACAACTGCATAGGAGTCAAGGGATAAAAAATTATCACTGATACTTAATTCATCCACCAGGCTCTTCAAATTATAGTATTGGGGGAAAAAGCCATGGAACCCATGTTCCATCATTAATTGGTCATCTCCCACCTGAATTGGCCAGCTAGCAATTTTTCCTCCCAGTTGCGGGGATCGTTCAACTAAAGTCACAACAAAACCCCGTTGACTGAGTTCATATGCAGTGGCTAAACCGGCTAACCCACCCCCAACCACAACCACCGATTTGGGTTGACTTAAGCGGCGGGGTAACTCTAGGGTATCTTTTTGAAAAATGTTAGGTTCAGGCTTAGAAAACCGACTATAGCCAATTAATCCAGCTACACCCCCCACTCCAAAAAGTTTGAGTGCAGCTCGACGAGAGATTGGCTGAGAAAAAAGCGAAGCTGGATTATTACTCATGGGTAATCTACGAAATCCTCACACATTCACACATCAATATAGACCCATTGATTGTAACTAATTTAAATAGCATTGGGGTTTTAATGGGTTGTAACTAAGTCGGAAAAATGACAAAATTTTGATTATTCTAACAGATGGAATGAAGTTGAGTTCCTTGATCCTGCAAAAAATATAAACTTGATTGAAGTAAACATCGGACTTGATTGGTTTAGGGATGACTGGTTATGAATGGTACTTCAATAGTTTAGGCTAGGTTCCCTGAAACTACGGGATCAATGGAATCATTTTTATTTTGGGGTGGTCTAAGGCATCCAATAAACCATGCCAGTTGAACCTTAACGTGTTTCACCTGGACAAAGGTAAAAGTAAAGGTAGTCATCACTTTCACACCCTTTTACTGTAGAGAGACCATTACCCCACTGTACGCAAATTATGGTGACAATAGCATGGAGTCTCTCAACTTCGACTAGGTAGATAATGGTTGCATCCTAATTAATTGGAATACTCTCAAACAAATCTAGCTAAGTAACTCCCATGGGTAAAACTCAGTCCGCCAATGGCTGGTTGTTGGGGGTCGGGGCAGGTTCACCCTCGGAAATTACAGTTTGATTGGGAGAATGGCTGGGGGGTAGAACCTGATAACGGAGAAATCGACCGACTCCAACTAACAGTAAGATACCCACCGTCCCCCATCCCAATGGACTAGGCAGCCAGAATATCGCATCTAGATAATTCATTTGCCCCAATTGTAAACCCCATATCAACGTTTTACCATTTGGTGACCGACGGGGGAGAACCGTGTCTGATGGGGAACTAAGGGGTTGGGCACCCCAAGGGGTATGCAGTTTGAATTCGATTTGGACTAGGGAAGTGGGATTAATGCTACGGGTTCCTGGATTCGTCTTTTTAATTGATGGAATTGTATTGAGGGTATCAGGATTGGTTAGAGCGATGGCCAATCCCCGTAAATCTAACTCTAAATGCAGTCGATTACGGACAAACAGTAAAAAATTTCGTTGTCGCAAATCAATGTGGGGGGCAATATCCGGTAATTCAACCGCTGTTAAATTATCTTTATTTTTGGGGGGCTGAAGCTTGGATTCCTTACCATAGAAGAAATTGAATTTCTCGGTTAGTTCTGAACCATTTCCAAAGGGAATGGACACAATGAGAGTCTGATCACCCTTGACTTGGGCACTGCCGCCCACCTTCCGTGCCCGTTGTTGCAACTGATCAATCCATTGGCGGGTAAGAACCTGATGAACGTTTTGTAATTGCTCTCCAATTTGAATTTGCTGTAGGATCACCCCATGGTTAGGGTCGTCGAAATTAACACCCAGTTCATAGTGAATACATCCACTCAATAACACAACTATTCCCCCTAACAATCCCAGCCAAAGGCAGCGTATTTTAGGGTTTATCCCTGGGAAGATGGCGTAACGGGCAGTGGGGTTGGAGTGCATCGACAGGTTCTCGCCGCAAATGGAATTGAAAAATCAGAGGAAGGGTTGGGTGAATGGTGGAAAAGGTAATTGAATTATACTGTAGTAATGTCTTTTTCTTTTTCTACCTGTAGTTCTTCAATTTTGGCAATGTATTTATTCGTCATTTTTTGGATTTTATCCTGTAAACTCCGCACTTCATCTTCAGAAATATCTTGATTTTTCTCCTGCTTACGGATGGTGTCAACAGCATCCCGACGAATATTACGAATTGAAACTTTACCCTCTTCAGCTAATTTAGCGACAGATTTGACCAGTTCTTTTCGGCGATCGCTGGTTAAGGGAGGAATATTAAGACGAATTAG
>CAIUCS010000128.1 GCA_903897715.1 uncultured Synechococcales cyanobacterium | reverse complement strand
GGAATCGAGTTTAAATAAGTAACTTGGGAGAAGTCAACCAAAATAAATGACATCGTCCTATAAATGGAGGAGAAGATGGTACATTCAATCCGATCACTCCAGTTTTTTTCAGTTTCAATCTCCCCCAATGATGACCAAATACGAGTAATTCTGCCCATAAAGATAAATTGGGTTCGTGTCCAATAACCGCCATTGGGTCAGGAAATTTTTTCCCTTGCCATTCAGTTAACCAGTCTTGCAAATGTCCTGACGGCATTAAATGAATCGATTCAAGCACCTGTAGACTCAAACCTAAGGCATCAAAAATCTCAGCAGTTTGTTTTGCTCTGATTAATGGACTTGTTTGGATTAGTTTAAATTGAATACCTAATGCTTTCAATCGTTGAGCGACATGGTAAGTCTTGGTGTTCCCTTCAGGGGTGAGGGGACGTTCAACATCTGTTTCCCAACCTCCCTGTTCAGTGGCCATTCCATGACGTATGAAATAGAGTTGACTGTCAGTCATGGGATTTGGTAAAACTAAATTTAATCAATGAATTTTTGACACCATAGTTCGATGCAAACTAGAGACAACAGGGTATAGGCTGCATCAATACGACCTTCATAATTATCTTTAATTAATTGTTTTACCGCAAGAGGATCAAATAGTCCACGATGTTCAAGTCGTTTGCTAGATAAAATATCAAATAACCAATCCCGTAACTCTACCCGTAACCATCTGCGTAATGGGGCACCAAAACCAGATTTAGGACGATAAATTACATCGTGGGGTAAGTGAGGTTCCATAGTTTTTTTGAGTACCCACTTACTTTTTGTACCCCGTTGCTTTAGGTTAGTTGGGATCTGGGCAACAAAGTCAACTAATTCCAAGTCAAGAAAAGGAACCCGCACTTCCACGCCAGCTGCCATAGACATCTTATCCGTATACGTTAGATTATGGTCAGCAAGAAAAAAGCGCTGTTCCAATGTTAATAATCTTTCCAATGGCTCTGTATTTGGAGGAAGATTAGCAATGAATTTTAACATGGGATCTTCCGACCTTGATTTAGAGAGGATTGCTCGGAATTCATTGGTATACAGTGAAATAAGATCCTTTCGATTTATCCAACGGAAGTAATCAACGAGACGGTCATCCCCCTTTAATGAGGCATTACGAAACAGTTTTCGTAACCTACGGCTGAGAGGATTAACCGTATTTAACCAGTTACTGCCAGAACCCAACCAGTCTAAAATCCATTCAGGCATCCAACCCCATAACTTTTCAACCATCATCACTTGATGGCGACGATAGCCAGTAAAAAGATCGTCCCCTCCTGTACCAGAAAGAAGAACCTTGATACCTTGAGCAGATGCTGAACGACAGATATACAGTACATTAAGTCCTGCGGGATCAGCCAGTGGTTCATCCAGTTGAGCTACCATATCAGGGAGGTGGGCAGCCATTTCCAGAGGGTTTACATGTATTATTTCAAGTGGTACATTTAGATGCTTGGCTACCCGTCGGGCATAGGGTAGATCCTCCCCCATTCCCTCTTTTTCCGTATCTTCCATGTGTATGGTAAAACAGCGTATGGTAGGATTGAGTTCACGGGCAAAAGCTACCACACTGCTTGAGTCTAAGCCGCCAGACAGGAATGCCCCTAGCGGTACATCAGCCACCATCTGACGCTGAACCGCTTGGCGAAGATAATGTTCTGTACCCCTAACTGCGCTTGCCATGGTCATCGTCTGGTGTATGTAAAGTTGTTTGGCGTTCATGCGAAATGGAGGCAACTGATACCAAGTCAATTGATTTTCAATGATTCCACGTTTCACCCAAAGAGCCTGTCCAGGCAGTATCTTTTTTACTAGCTCCATAGGAGTTTGTTCGCCGGGACACCAGAGGTAAGTTAAGTAACGATCAATTGCGGATAAATCTAGTTTCTTCATGAATGAGTCATGTTCAGAGAACCTATTCAAAAATGGAAGTAGTGCCTTAATTTCACTGGCAAAAGCAAAAAATTCCTGTGTAGTATAGTAATACAGAGGCTTCACTCCAAAGGGATCACGAGCTAGTAATAGTCCTTTTTGATTTCCATCCCAAATCGCAAAAGCAAAGATACCATTGAGTCGCCGCAGGAAAGAGGGAATGCCATCCGGTTCATGTCGATAAGCTAAATATAAATTTAGCAAGACTTCTGTGTCAGAACAACCTCGGAATATATAGCCTTTTTCGACTAATTCATCCCGCAGTTCTCGAAAATTATAGATTTCACCATTGAATACTATCCCTATTTCCCCGCTTTCGTTAAACATTGGTTGATGACCAAGTAATGAAAGATCTTGAATGGAAAGACGGGTGTGTACCAAGCCAATACCATGTAATGCTTCAGTAAATAATCCCCAGTCATCAGGTCCACGATGGGCTAGGGCATCCTTGGCAAGGATTAATGCTTTGGTGTGGGGTATAACACCTGTTCCAATTGAATAACCTGCTATGCCGCACACAGTTGAACCATCATCCCGGTAAATAGTTGGAATTTGCCTTGATCATGATATCCTCCTTTTCTTTCCGAGTGGGATATTGGATCAACACAGCACGATACTTGCCTTTAAATACAAACATACTTCCCGCTGCGGCTCCAATAATTCCGTAACGAGAAATGAGAGATGAAATATCTCCATGGTCTCTAGCACCACCTAGAACTGTAATGGGGATTGATATCGCTTGGTGTATTTGATCCACTAATTCAAAGTCATAACCTGCTAGTGTGCCATCCCGATCGATGGAATTAATTAAAATCTCTCCTGCACCCAAGTCCTGAGACTGTTTTGCAAAAGTCACTGCGCTCAAATTAGTTGCTTTTCTTCCGTTTTGGGTCAGCACTGTATATTTACTAAAAGGGAATCCAATCTTTTTAATATCCATTACTACTACAATGCTCTGTGTTCCAACACGCTGTGCAGCGTCCTTAATTAATTGAGGGTTTGAAATGGCAGCGTGACCGATGGCGACTTTTTCAACGCCAAGACCCACAATTTTTTCCACTTGTTCTGGAGACTTCACCCCTCCACCATAGCATAAAGGCATACGGCATTCAGCTGCCAAGTTGGAAATCAGTTTGAAATCTGGTTCTCTTCCTGTCACACTGGCATCTATATCAACTACTATTAATTCATCAACTTCCTTTTCATTAAAAATTCGCACTGCGTTCAAAGGGTCTCCCACATACTGAGGATCAGAAAACCGTCTAGTTTTTACCAGTTCCCCTTGATGAATTAATAGGCAAGGAATGATTCTAGGATGAAGCATTTCTATAATTTGGCAAAGTTTTTGAGTAGTTGAATCCCCCACCTATGGCTCTTTTCGGGATGGAATTGTACGCCCATGATGTGATCTCTAACTACCACTGAAGTAAATTCTACTCCATAGTAAGTACTTGCAACTTTTTGTTGGATTACACTAGGAAGGAAATAGTAAGAATGTAAGAAATAGAATTGGGGATCTTGAAGTTTTGTAAGCAAAGAATGATTGGTGACAGGATTAACACTATTCCAGCCCATATGAGGCAAGGGGTTTTTACTTGAGAGTGATTGTTCATCAAAACGTTTTACAACTCCATCTATCCAATTTAAACCAGGCAACTCTCCTTCTTCACTGGATTTTGCTAGCATCTGCATACCTATGCACACGCCTAAGACTGGTATTTTTTTTTCCAGAACCAGTTGGTCTAATGTATGGCGCATACCCGAATTATTCAGCTTATTCATAGCCCAGTCAAAGGAGCCCACACCTGGCAGGATGATTTTCTTGGCTTCGGATAAATCGTGAACTGATGAAGCTATTTTCACAGGTAAATTTAACTGAGTGTAGATATGATAAAAAGCTTGGATATTCCCAAGTCCATAGTTTATTATTGTGACCATTTAGTTTTTAACTCAACTCCACCAGCCAGTATTATAAAGATCATTAATTATTTATGGGGAAATGAAACGCTTCAGAAATTGATGTTATAGGTGCTACGCCACAGTTCAAAGATTACTAGTGCAAATAATCGTTCACTGTTACTGTAGCCCCCATCTTGTCCCTTTAGTAAACCAAGTAGGAATTTACGGTTAAATAAACAGTTAGCATTGTCTAAAGTATCCCAAAATAATTCCCGGTAGGGTCCTGATTTCAGCCATTGAGTCAACGGAATGGAAAAGCCCTGTTTTCGGTGTCTGTCAAATTCAAGTGGTAATATCCGGTCTGTTAATTGTTTGAGCAGGATTTTTTTACTATTCTTAGTTGCTTTCAGATGGGAGGGTACTTTTCCAAAGGCAAATTCAATTAGCCGATAGTCTAATAGTGGTGCTCGAACTTCTAATGAATTAAGCATACTGGCACGATCCACTTTTACTAGTATATCGTCGGGTAAGTAGCTTTCAAAGTCCATGCGGGTGATCCGTTGCAGTAGATCATTCTGTGCGGGGATACGATCAGTGAAAATCTTTTCTGAGACGATTGGGTACCCGTAATGATTACTGAGTAAACGTCGGCGCTGAGTGGCATCAAAGTAGTTGGCGGTCATCGGCAGACCGTTATCCAAATTTACATTCAACCTCTGTAGATAATGACGCCCTTTAAGTCCGACAGGTAACCAGTACTCTGATGCCTGTGCTAACCCGTAACGTAACCAACTTGGGATATAAGCCAGTTTATGTTGTATTCCCAGCAACCAACTATAATGGCTGTAGCCACCAAATAATTCATCACCGCCGTCACCACCAATAGCTACAGTACAATGCTTTCGGATTAGATGGCTTACAAGCCACGTGGGGATCATGGATGAATCAGCCATGGGTTCGTCAAATTGCTTAGCCAGAATAGGGAGTAAACCGGCAGTAGTTGGTTCAGCTACTAATTCAGTGTGTTCAGTGCCAAAATGACGGGCAATGAGCCTAGCATGGGGCGTTTCATCCAAATTACCATGACCGGGAAAGCCAATACTAAAGGTGCGAATATGTTGTGAATGTCGGACAGCCATGGCGGTTACCAGGCTAGAGTCTACTCCACCACTTAGCAGAATGCCTACGGGTACGTCCGCTACTAGTTGGCGACCTACAGCATCCTCCAACAGTGCTTCTAATTCATTTAGCAGGATGGTTTCGTCAGTAGTGCTATCATTACTATCGAGTTGGGGGAGATGCCAGTAACGCCATACATCTGCTGTTCCGGTTTGTAACTGAAAACGTAAGGCGTGGGCTGGTGGTAGTTTGTTGTAACCGGCTAGAAGGCAGCGATCGCCCGGTACATAGCCCATGGCAAGATAACAGTCCATTGCTTCGGGGTCAATGCGCCTAGGTAGGAATGGATGTGTTAAAAGTGCTTTTAGTTCGGAGGCAAAGTAGATTACACCATTACTTAAATAATAAAATAATGGCTTCTCTCCCGCTCGATCTCGTGCTAAAAAGAGTTGTTGGTGAGGGGCATCAAAAATGGCAAGGGCAAACATGCCATTGATCCGAGATAAGCATTTGGAACCCCACTGGGCATAAGCAGCTAGCAATACTTCAGTATCACTTTGAGACTGAAAACTGTAGCCCAGATTTTGAAGTTCCTGGCGTAGCTCAATAAAATTATAGATTTCTCCATTAAAGACAATGGACAAACCCCGTTGCTCTAAATGCATCGGTTGGCGACCCATCGGGGTCAAATCCAGGATGGACAATCGTCGATGGGATATTCCTACCCGTCCATCCTGTGTCCACCATTCACCAGCATCATCAGGACCACGGTGGATTAGGGTGTCCCTAGCAACGGCAAGCCAAGTGCGGTCGGGATAGGGGGTTATAGATGCAATGCCGACTATTCCGCACATTATTTTTACTTAAAGTTTTTAAGGGGTTTTTAAGGGTAGCAGGATTCCATTGATTAGGAAAATAGCACGGTAACAGTTAACAAACAGATTTCCATTTTGCTTTATTGATTGAATTAAAAATTCAGTAGCCCAAAATTTACAGGGGTTTTTGAACACTCACAGGCTCATGCCGGGCAAACATCCGATGCAAAAAGGATGGATGTGAAATTATCTTATAGCCTCGACTTTGAAAAAAAAGAATTGCAGCATGTGAATCTATATCAGCAACCGCGTCATCATCTGATACATGCCCAAATTGCTTAATGAGTTCCCATGAGGGATATAGTTTTCTATAACGCAAAGATACCTCCTTATTACCGGCTCGCCACATAGAAAACTCACTCCAGCAACGCTGAAATAATGCCAGGGATGCCCGAAATACAATATGTTCACGAATAGGTATTGAAAGACGTTCAAGTTTTTCCAGAAAAGATAATTCTAACCACGGTCGAGCCTCAAGTTTCTTCACAGTCCATGGTCGGCAATGCCAAGCTGGAGCAAGTAATGCATATCCTCCCTTTTGCAAGACCCTGTCAATTTCACAAAACCCCTTATTTGGGTCAGGGACATGCTCAAGAGTCGCCCAGGAAAATACACCATCAAAGTACTCGTTTGCAAAGGATAAACATTCCACATCCTCTTCAAAAATTAATGTGTGAGCCCCATCACGGTTCTTGACCCTCTCCACTGCACTACTGGAATATTCTGCTCCGTGCCAACCAGGATGAATTTTGGATAAAAAAGACATGCCTGAACCAATTTCTAAAATCTTCGCATCAGATTTAATTTTTAAACTAGTGTCTATCAACCATGAATCGGTTTGTTGCCAGAGTATATTTATACGTTCAGGTATTCCATCAGGTCCGCCGTCATACTCAGATTCATGTCCGACTTGATAGACCTCATTATAAAAATCTTTGGTCATAAGTAAAACCTTTTGATGCTTGAAATCACCCTATCAAGATCTTCGTCGCTCATCCTAGGATGGATGGGAATACTCAGAGCGTCTTCATTCAATGTTTCACAGTTTGATAGGCGAACATTTGTTTGACCATAGAGTGGATTGAGGTGTAAAGGATGATAACGGAGAGTGGTATAAATACGATGATCAAGTAAGTAATGAGCTAATTCGTCCCGTTGAGGTACACGAATGCAATAAGTGAAATATGAATGGCGATCGCCTTCGGAAGCATCTGGCGGAATGATTAGTCCAGGTATATGGTTAAGTTCCCGTTGATAAATCTGCCAAATTTCTTTCCGACGCAGTTGGAGGGCATCAATACGTTCAAGCTGAGCGAGTCCAATATTAGCTGCAATGTTAGTAGGCAGCATTTTAATGAATGGCTCCTTAATGTTATACTCCCACCAACGGGCTTTGCCACCAGTGGTATTAATTGCTGCATCAAATCCTGACTTACCAATGCCACAATAGCGCATGACTTTAGCCCGTTCAATACGGATCGGGTCACGGGCGGTGATCCCCCCCCCCTCTCCAACGGTGAGATTTTTGACCGCATCATAACTAAAAATACCAACATCACCTATTGATCCACAGGGTTGCCCGTGGTAAGTACTGTCAACCGCATGGGCAGCATCCTCGATCACTGGATAGCCTAGAGCCAGGATCGGATCCATATCTACAGCAAGACCAGCATAGTGAACTACCATCACCGCAGCGGTTTTGTCAGTAATATGAGTCTGAATATCATTAGCACGAACATTCATAGTATGCAAATCCACATCACAGAACACCGGAATGTGTCCTGCTAAAATAACTGCTTGGGCACAAGACACCCAAGTAAAACTAGGCACAATTATCTCTGACCTTGGTGGCAGATCTAATAGTGTGACAGCCATGAATAAAGCATTAGAACCACTATCAACCATGGCAAAGGTAGGTAGATGAAATTTTCTTTGATACTTTTGTTCAAAATCATCTACTTGCCTACCAAAACCCATCCATTGACTTTTCATACAGGTAGTAACATTGGTAATTTCTTCATCACCAACAAAAGATCCAAATACAGAGATCATCGCTTCATTATTCATTGGGTTTAACTTGAATTTTATTAAAAAAAGGTAAATCGTCAGCAATCATTGTGTAGATAAAGTCACCGATTTTGATTTTTGGACCTGGAAAACCAGGGAATGCAATAGCTCTGATAAAGCGTTTTTGTGTTTTTTCATCCCAGTTTAAATCCATAAACCCATCATTGGGTAATGACTTAGGATAGTAACTTCTTAATTTATGATCTTGGTCAATTGCAGATAATTTTCTTTCAAGTAGTAATGAAAGATATTCTGTTAGCATCAAAAAACATTCATTTGAACTTTTGGTATAAAGGGTATAACGATTATCATACTCAGTAATCTTAAAAAATCGTTGTGAAATAATTGGTCCTGTATCAATTTCTGTAGTAATATAATGTAAAGTGACTGCAAATTCTTTTTCTTCATTCCAAATTGCCCACATTTCAGGCCAATAGCCCGCATATTTTGGAAGAGGTGCATAATGTACATTAGCAATTCCTAATTTATTTTGAAATAAATCGATCCATGTCCGACCAAAAATCATATTATTTTGTAAACTTAGTACTAAGTCTGCGTCTAATTGTTCAATAAACGAAAGTATTTTTGGTGTATTTAATTGTCTAGGTTGTAAAACTGATACGTCTGACTCACGGGCTCTTTTTAAGAGTGATGGAAATATAGTATCTACTCCAATATCGTCCTGCCGACAAATACATAGAACTACTTCAGCTAGCTTGTGATCATTAATATAATTCAATATATTACAAGCTTGCTCATGCCCGCCAACAATTACTATTTTTTTTTGCATTTTTATCCCTTTAACCATGAGTCATATCGAATGTTCTAATAGAATATCGACTCCCCTAGCAGGGTGCCAATTTAATGCTGTGATACGACCAGCAGAGGCTATTCTTTTCCTTAAATATTCGTCATTTAGCAATTTTTCTATATGTTCAACTAATGTCTTTGTATCATTTGGTTCGTACAAAAAACCATTGATTCCATGTTCAATTCGATCTACTGCGGCACCTGCGCCAGTACTACCAATCACTGCCACTTCAAGAGCCATAGCCAAGGTAGTTCCTCCATAAGAATCAAAGCGAGCTGGATGGAAAAAGATATCTGAATTAGCAATGAGAAGCTTGAAATCCAAAATATTCATCCAATTATGGAATTGGACTTGGGTATCAAGTTGAAGGGACTTAACCTGTTGTTTGAGCGCTGGTAATTCTTCTCCACTGCCAACAATTACTAATTTAATTTTTCTTCTCAACTCATGAGCTAGCTTTTTAGTCGCTTCAATCAATAGATCAAATCCTTTTTCATAAATTAATCGACTACCTGCTGAAAGCAAAAAGCCATGTTCTGGAACATTGAACTGTTGATGTAGTTCAAATCGCCTTGACCGATATAGAGTTAAGTCTTCATCAACGTTCACAAATATAGGCAAATTGACTAGTCTATGCTCAGGAAACCCCCAAATTCGAAAACAATTTAGAGTCATTTTTCCCACTCCAAAGATCTTACAGTAGGAATATCGTAAAAATAAGTAAGCTACCCGCCGCAAGATTTTTTGTTTTAAGGTTCTGCCCTCTTCTGTAGGGCTGGGTAGATCAGTCCAATGATTAAAAGATCGCCGTAAGAAGAAAAAAAGAAGATGAAGTAAGCAGGTGTTAATATTCATCCATCCTACAATAACAAAGCGCTCTTGACTGTGAGTTAAGCAGTAATACAGAAAGGATAGATTTAACTTCTGACCATAAATAATAGCTGATAAGTGTTCATGGGTGATGTCTTGACTCCATTGATAAAGTCCTTCATTTTTGGAAACAGCATACCAAAGTTTAATTTCCACATTATCCCGCCCTAAAAACTGTTTAATTAGTACGTTATTATGTGGGGTTGCAATATCTTG
>CAIUCS010000127.1 GCA_903897715.1 uncultured Synechococcales cyanobacterium | reverse complement strand
TGGCGCTGTTGCAATGTCGTTGTCATGGTTTTATAAGTCCTAGTGGAAAATAAATATAATGTATTGGGCTACCATTCGGTTAACCACACCTCAATAGTACCCACTATGTTAACTTTTGTAAAGGGGTTTGTAATACTTTTTTGGAACATTAGGTCACTATCGGAAAGCGTAAATAAATGGAACAACCTTCCTTCACTGCCAATGTTAAAGCTATCGACAAAACTTCCAATCCCCGCATTGTAATTATTGGCGGCGGTGTGGTGGGGTTGGCTACAGCTTACCAGTTACTTCATGTACTCCCCCATATTCGGGTTACAGTTTTAGAAAAAGAATTAACTTTAGGATGCCATCAGACTGGGAATAATAGTGGAGTACTCCATGCTGGACTTTATTATCAACCGGGTTCGGCAAAGGCTCGATTAGCAGTGCAAGGTATTCAGTCCATGGTTCAGTTTTGTCAACAAAACCAAATTGCCCATGAAGTATGCGGTAAGTTGGTAGTAGCTACCGATGAAAGCCAGTTAAGTCGGTTGCGTGACCTATGGAACCGGGGACAACAAAATGGATTATTAGGACTAAGGTGGTTGCAAAGGGAAGAGTTACAAGAAATTGAACCCTATGTACAAGGGATAGCCGGAATCCATGTTCCTCAAGAGGGAATCGTTAATTACAAGCAAGTATGTGAACGGATTGCCTATCATATTCAGAACCGGGGTGGGTGTATCCAAACCGGGGCGGCAGTTACACAACTACAACCCCAAGGATTGGGGTGGTGGATCCAATCCAGTGCTGGCTCTTTCAATGCAGATCTATTGGTCAATTGTGCAGGGTTATTTTGCGATCGCGTTAGCCAACTGGCAGGCGAACCAAGACAGGTGAGAATCATTCCCTTTCGGGGAGAATATTACAAAATCAAGCCAGAGCGCCAGTATTTGGTTAAAAACCTAATTTATCCCGTACCTGATCCTAAATTTCCATTTTTGGGAGTCCACTTTACTCGAATGATCCAAGGTGGCATTGAAGCTGGACCCAACGCAGTGTTGGCATTTGCCCGAGAAGGCTATCGAAAGTCTCACGTTAATGCTGGAGATTTATGGGATGTGGTTACCTATCCTGGATTTTGGCGATTTACAGCAAACCATTGGCAAATGGGTTTGGATGAATTCCGCCGATCATTGAGTAAACAGTTGTTCTGTAAGTCTTTACAAACCTTAGTACCCACTATTCAAGAATCAGATTTAGAAAGTGGTGGCGCCGGAGTAAGAGCCCAGGCTATCTATCCAAATGGTAACTTGGTTCAAGATTTTTATATTCTTAGTCGTTCTAATGCTATCCATGTCCTGAATGCCCCTAGTCCTGCCGCCACTGCTTCACTAGCGATTGGGGCTGAAATTGCCGATTACATTACCCAACGGCTTTAGGGGAAAATTTGAGAGTTACCCATGTCACTTAATGAGAGCAAGATTGCTGTGCTACCGCCATAATTGTTTGTTGAGGTACTTGGGAGTCCACCGCATAATGGCAAAGCCTTTCCAGTGGACTTATAAGGGCAAGTCCTTGACTGCTTAGATAGAATCCCTACTTTCGCCGTCGATTACTAGGTAAACGTTTTAGATCCTCGTCTTCGGATTGAAGTGGGCTACGGATTAATACTATAGGTCTGACTGGCTATCAGCCTTATCAAAGACCTTGTAAATTACCTGAGAAAGTGCTGGGTCAAGATATAGTTCCCTTATTTTGATGACGACTTGGGTTATTAGAGTTCGCTGTGTTTGTAGCAGTATCAAAAAGCACTTGCCAAGTTAGTTTGGCACAATGTTCCCAGGTAAATGCTCTGGCTCGATGCTGGGCATCCATGCGGATGCGCTCTCGCAATGCCTGATCGTTAACGATCGAGATCACGGCAGATGCAATAGCGATTGGACTTTCTGGATCAAAGAAAGTAGCGGCATCCCCCAGTACTTCTGGCATGGGACCCCGGTTAGAACTGGCAATGGGCAAGCCAGCTGCCATCGCCTCTAAGAGGGTAACTGGTAGGTTTTCACAACTGGAGGCATAGATAAATAGATCTGCTTGGGTGAGTTCTTTTGCAATAGCGATGTTGGGGATAAACTGCTCAATTTCAACGAAATTGCCCGCAGGATCATGTTCGTTCACGGCTAAGGTGAGACGTTCCATGGCAGACCCCTCCCCCCCTCCTACCAGCCGAAGCCGTAGGTCAAGACCAGTTTTAGACCTCAATTGACTGATAGCTGCTACTACATGCCATTGGTGTTTATAAAGAGCAGCGTTTGATACATAAAGACAATGAATAGGACCGGTCATAGGCCAGGAACGTCGGTCAACACTGACATCAAAAAAACATTGGTTAATGCCGTGGGGCACTACCACTGACTTTGGTAAAGACCCGAATTGACCGATGACTTGTCTGGCATATTCTGTCAGAAACAAGACCCTTGAAGTTTTCTGTAGACGGTGTAATTGCACTCGCTTTAACACCTCCAACCGCAAGCGGTCTCGACTGAACCATGGAAATCGCTGCATTTCCCCTGACTCAAAGGAGAGCATATCCTGGCTGAGGGTGACACTAGGCTGAAATGGACAGACTGAACCGGCACTAGTATTAAACATAACTTCTACTCCTAATTGTTTGGCAATAGCGGGTAGACGAAAATACTGCCAGGCAAGCTGCTGTAGGATGGATCCGTGGCTGGCGGCTACCGGGTGTTTAATTAACCAGGGTTGGCTTTTGATGGTCTGCAGCAACTCATCATAAGACCAGAGATGAACTTGACTAATACCACAGGGAACCGGGTCGATGGCAGCAAGTAATCCCCGTAAATGGGCAACAGCACCACCAGATCGGTTGCGGGTGGCATCGATGCCTACCACAATGGCAGACGCCAACCCAAAAGCCATTCCTGTAGAAGAAGGGACAATCACGTCAGCACAACCTCGTTCTGAATATATTTGCAGTATACAGCCTCTAGAATAAAGGGGGAATATCCCCAAATGATGGGAAGGGAAATGTTGAAATTTTGTTAAAAACTCTCAAGCTATAATTTAGATTGCACACTGTTTTTAACCGGGGAGGTTCAGATGGTAACCCCTTTTAATACTTCAGTCAGGCAAACCCCGTTTTTTTCATTACAGTTTATCCAAATTGTAATGGGTATGACTGGGGGAACCATTGTGGCTTTCATGATGGTTAGCTCCTCAATTTTAGCAGGAGGCT
This sequence comes from uncultured Synechococcales cyanobacterium, assembly GCA_903897715.1. GTDB lineage: Bacteria > Cyanobacteriota > Cyanobacteriia > CAIUCS01 > CAIUCS01 > CAIUCS01. The sequence goes on along the minus strand of CAIUCS010000127.1, from coordinate 5,095 downwards.
TGATTGGACTAGCCATTAGTTTTCGTAACTTACCCGATGTCAGGACTTTACAGTACTATATCCCCACTGAGACGTCCTATATTTACGACGTGAAGGGGGAATTGCTTGCCAGTATCCACGGTGAAGCCAATCGGGATGTCATTAGTTTAGAACAAATTTCACCCAACTTAAAACGAGCAGTGCTGGCGATAGAAGATGGTCACTTTTATCACCATGGGGGGGTAAACCCTGTTGGAGTTGGACGGGCGTTACTTGCTAACTTCTCCAGCGGTAGAACCGTTGAAGGTGGCTCTACAATTACCATGCAACTGGTTAAAAATTTATTACTCACCCCGGAACGAGCATTGAGCCGCAAGGTAGCTGAGGCAGTTTTAGCCCTTCGGGTAGAACAAATCTTAACCAAAGATCAAATTTTTGAGCTATATCTTAACCAGGTTTACTGGGGACATAATAACTATGGGGTTGAGACTGCAGCTCGCAGTTACTTTAACAAGTCTGCCAAAGCCCTTACTTTAGCTGAATCAGCAATGATGGCGGGATTAATCCAGGCACCGGAAGACTTTAGTCCATTTGTTGACTTTAAGTTGGCAAAGCAACGGCAAAGTATTGTCCTCCGACGGTTACGAGAATTACAATGGATTACCGATACTGAGTTACAGCGTGCCTTAAGTGAAACCATTCGGTTGGGACAGATCACTTCATTTCAATCTAGCCGCTTACCCTACGTGACAGATGCCGTCACGCAAGAACTTAATAAACGATTTGGCAGGGATACCCTACCAAAGGGAGGGATGCGCATTCAAACCACTGTAGATGCACAGTTGCAACGCTTTGCCGAAAATGTAGTAAAACGGGGTCATCAATCCTTGAAGAACCAGGGGATTGATGTTGATCAGATGGCACTGGTTGCCATTGACCCCCGTACCCACTTTGTGAAAGCTATTGTGGGGGGGGTGGACTATAAAACCAGTCAATTTAATCGGGCATTACAGTCCAAGCGGCAACCCGGTTCAGCTTTTAAGCCATTTGTATTTTATGCAGCCTTTGCATCTGGTCGTTATACACCCGAAAGCCTCATTAAAGATACACCAGTCAGTTATGCAGATGGTAACGAAATCTATGTCCCACGCAACTATGATGGTTCATTTTCTGGCGAGATTTCCCTTCGTCGGGCTTTAGAGGTATCTCGCAATATCCCAGCCGTCCGTCTGGGACAAGCCATTGGATTAGATCAAATTATTAATATTTGTCAGACAATTGGCATCGAAAGTCCAATTCCTTCAGTCCTTTCTCTCCCCTTGGGCTCGGTAGACTTAACACCCATGGAAATCACAGGAGCCTATGCAACTTTAGCCAATTATGGATGGTATTCTCCCGTCACCATGATTGTCCAGGTAACCGATAGTGGAGGCAATGTACTGTTGGATAATACACCCAAGCCTAAATTAGTACTAGATCCATGGTCCACAGCAGCCGTAACTGATGTGATGCAAGGGGTGATTACCCGGGGCACTGGTACAGCGGCTCAAATTGGTCGCCCCGCCGCTGGTAAGACCGGGACAACGTCTTCAGAACGAGATATTTGGTTTATTGGTTATGTACCTCAGTTGGTTGCAGCAGTGTGGGCTGGTAATGATAATTATGAAGCCCTAGGCTATGGAGCGACCGGGGGGAGGCTGGTTGCTCCCATATGGCGGGATTTTATGGAACAGGCAATGAAAGGTGTGGCAGTTGAACCATTTAAGCCTCCATCGGTATTTGAGCGACCGTGAGTGGTCATCTAAATTGAGCAAACCCCTACAAGATTCACTAAGAGAGAGGGGGCTGGAGGCAAGGGCTTGACGGAAAATATAAAATTTTCATGAAAGTCTTTCCAAAAGATGACAAATTCAACCGGTTCTGATACTCTAAAGTAGAGAGGAGTGAACCAGAAAGGACACCGAGACGAAACAAGGTAAAGTCGTCGGTGTCCTTACTGTTTTTACCCTGTGCCGCACCCCATCAATGTCTTCATTATGATGGTATCCATCGTCACTTCTCCTTTCAAACCCAAGTCAATATCTCTACAGTTTTCCCATGCTTAATCCCGATCTTGCTGGTATTCAACTCATCAAAGATGAATATGAACGCTATTCCCGCCATTTAATCCTGCCAGAAGTTGGTTTAGATGGGCAGAAGCGTCTCAAGGCAGCCAATGTACTCTGTATTGGTACAGGGGGGTTAGGCTCACCCTTATTACTATACTTAGCAGCTGCCGGTATCGGGCGGATTGGGATTGTAGATTTTGATATTGTTGATAGTTCCAACTTGCAACGGCAGGTCATCCATGGCACATCATGGGTAGGTAAACCTAAAATTCAATCAGCGAAGAACCGGATTTTAGAAATTAATCCCCATTGTCAAGTGGACTTATATCAAACTCGCATTTCATCTGAAAACGCCCTAGACTTATTAGGGGGATATGATGTCATTGTAGATGGAACTGACAATTTTCCGACTCGTTACCTGGTGAATGATGCTTGCGTGTTAACCCATAAGCCGAATGTTTATGGTTCCATTTTTCGATTTGAAGGACAAGCCACCGTATTTAACTATCAAGATGGTCCCAATTATCGAGACCTTTACCCCGAACCCCCCCCACCGGGCATGGTTCCATCTTGCGCCGAGGGAGGGGTGCTTGGTGTGTTGCCGGGAGTCATTGGTACCATTCAGGCTACGGAAACCATTAAAATCATCTTAGGGCAGGGTACTACCCTGAGTGGGCGTTTATTGTTGTACGATGCTCTAAATATGAAATTTAGGGAATTAAGGTTACGCCCTAATCCCATCCGTCCAGTGATTCAAACACTGATTGACTACGAAGAATTCTGTGGTATTCCCCAAGCAAAAGCAATTGAGGCAAGACAACAAATGGAAATTCCTGAAATGACTGTAACAGAACTTAAACGGGTGTTGGATACCGATGGAGATGGGGTATTATTGTTAGATGTAAGGAATCCTAATGAATACGAAATCGCTCGGATTCCAGGTTCTGTTTTGGTTCCCTTGCCTGATATTGAACAGGGTAATGGTGTTGAAACGGTTAAAAACTTACTGACAGGACAACGGCTGATCGTTCATTGTAAAATGGGTGTTCGTTCCGCAAAGGCTCTCGCCGTCCTGAAGCAGTTTGGAATTGACGGCACCAACGTTAAAGGTGGAATTAGTGCATGGAGTCAGGAAGTTGATTCATCCGTTCCTTTGTACTAAGTGGAGTATAAGAGACGGGGAGGATTGAAGTAGATGACGATAAGCCTTGACTATGCCCTAGTATCCAAGGTGAGGACTGGTGCACTTGAATTAGAGTATGGCTTGGTTTTCCTATTATTTATTATTGGCACGGAGGTTCTTTCATGAAATTGGCTTACTGGATGTACGCAGGTCCTGCACATATTGGCACCCTTCGTGTTGCCACTTCCTTTAAGAACGTCCATGCAATTATGCATGCCCCCCTAGGTGATGATTACTTTAACGTAATGCGTTCCATGCTAGAACGAGAGCGTAATTTTACTCCCGTAACTACCAGTGTTGTAGACCGTCATGTCCTTGCCAATGGATCTCAGGAGAAGGTGGTTGACAATATTACTCGTAAAGATGCTGAAGAACACCCAGATTTAATTGTGCTGACTCCCACCTGCACCTCCAGTATTCTTCAAGAAGACTTACAAAACTTTGTAGACCGAGCCCAAATTGATACCAAGGGTGATGTTTTACTAGCAGATGTGAATCATTACCGGGTAAATGAACTACAAGCCGGAGACCGCACCCTACAGCAAATTGTTCAGTTTTATATTGAAAAAGCTCGAAAGCACGGGGATCTGTCCACTGAAAAAACTTCTGAACCCTCTGTTAATATTATTGGTATTTCTACCTTAGGGTTTCATAATCAACACGATTGCACCGAACTAAAGCGATTGATGTCGGACTTGGGGATTACGGTCAATGCTGTTATCCCGGAAGGAGCCTCTGTCCATGAATTAAAACATTTACCCCGTGCCTGGTTTAACTTGGTTCCCTATCGTGAATTGGGGTTGATGACAGCGAAGTATTTGCAATCTGAATTTGGCATACCCTTTGTGGATATTTGTCCCATGGGTGTGGTGGAGACCGCCCGATGTCTTCGCACCATCCAAACCATTTTAAACCAGCAAGGAGCCCTGGTTGATTATGAACACTTTATTCATGATCAAACCCTATATGTATCCCAGGCTGCCTGGTTTTCCCGTTCAATTGATTGCCAAAACCTAACGGGTAAAAAGGCGGTGGTATTTGGCGACAGTACCCATGCTGCAGCGATGACGAAAATATTGACTAGGGAAATGGGAATTCATGTGGTTTGGGCTGGTACCTATTGTAAGTATGATAGTGAGTGGTTCCAAGCCCAAGTTGAAGGGTTTTGTGACCAGGTACTCATCACGGATGATAATGGCGCAGTGGGGGATGCCATTGCCCGGGCGGAGCCATCAGCTATTTTTGGTACCCAAATGGAACGGCATGTGGGTAAACGATTAAATATTCCCTGTGGAGTAATTGCCGCACCCATTCATATCCAAAACTTCCCAATTGGATATAAGCCCTTCCTAGGCTATGAAGGGACGAATCAAATCGCAGATTTGGTTTACAATTCCTTTACCTTAGGGATGGAGGATCACCTGTTGGAGATTTTTGGGGGACATGATACGAAAGAAGTCATCCAAAAAACAATTTCTGCTGATTCAGACTTAAACTGGAATCGAGAAGCTCAGTCTGAGTTGAATAAGATTCCCGGATTTGTGCGGGGTAAGGTGAAACGTAATACTGAAAAGTTTGCCCGCGATCGCGGTTTCAGTGAAATCACCCTTGATGTGATGTATGCCGCCAAGGAAGCGGTGGGTGCCTAATTCAGTCGGGGGTGACGGGCACACTGGGAATCCATCAGAGTACATCCTAGTTTTGCAAATTTGCCCTTATCCCCCAACCCCATCTCCCATGTTGGGAGATGGTTGACGAAATAGTAGACCGTTCAGAACGACCTACAAAAACCGTAAGGTTCATCTTTACACACTCTCATGGCATA